>NZ_RZRY01000364.1:0-6521 GCF_003998035.1 Mesorhizobium sp. M2A.F.Ca.ET.039.01.1.1
TTTTAAGACAGCGGTTTCCCTTACGGAACTCTTTGCCCGCAGTGACCGTTTAGCGGTTGATGGCACTGGCTGACGACATCCAAATGGCGGAACGGCACGTTCTGCAAGCGGAGCGGCACATCAGGTGCCAGCGGGCGCGCATCGCCGCGCTGAAGCGCCGCCGGTTGCCGCGGGGCAAGGCATCCAACTTTCTGCAATTGCTTGAGGATGCGCAATCGATGCACCTCCAGCACCTGTCGAGGTTGTTGGAACAGGCATCACGCGAAAGAACCAAGGCCGGTTTCGCTGCCGCCGTCGCCCTTGCTGCGGAGTGATCCGCCTGCTGGAGTCTTTTCGAACGTCGGGTTTTCGGAAGCTTGGTACGCCCAAGGGGAATCGAACCCCTGTTCCCGCCGTGAGAGGGCGGTGTCCTGACCGCTAGACGATGGGCGCGCTCAAGAACCGGCTACATAGGCTGGCGGCCGGGAAAAAGCAACTGGGGTTTCTGACGCCTGAACCACTTTACGGATTGGCTGTGTCAGGACTGCCGTTTCGGCTCGATCAGGTCCCAGAGATTGCCATGAAGATCGGAGAACACCGCCACCGTGCCATAGGCTTCGTGGCGCGGCGCCTCGCGGAACTCGACGCCTTTCGCCAGCATCGCCTGGTGGTCGCGGGAAAAATCGTCGGTCTCGAGAAAGAGAAAAACCCGGCCGCCGGTCTGGTTGCCGATGCGGCTGGCCTGCTCCTCGCCGGAAGCTTCAGCCAGGAGCAGCCGCGCGCCCTGGCCCTTGGCCGGCGCGACGGTGACCCAGCGCTTGCCGCCGCCAAGGTCGACATCCTCGATGAGCACGAAGCCGAGCCGCTCGACATACCAGCGAACCGCCTCGTCGTAATTGCCGACGACGAGCGCGACGGTCGCAACGCTGCGGCGTTCGGCAAAGCCGCTCATTTGTTGCGAATCGCGAACTGGCCGATGATGCGGCGCTCGGCGATGTCGTAGACGAAGATCGACCGGCTGCCGTCGGCAAGCTCGGTGTCGATCGACAGGCGGTTGCCGGAGAGCGACTGGCTGACCACCTTGGCGCCGACGGGAAGCACGATGTCGCCGGAGAGCGACGCGCCGGCCGGAACCTGGACATCGCCGGCAGGCGCTGATCCGGCCACCGGTGCGTTGCGGGCTTTGTAGACAAGCGCGCCGATCACCACCATAAGGGCGAGGAACAGAAGGCCGAGATTGACGATCATGAAGCGGACGAGCTTGCGGCGCACATTCTCGGCCGCGGGGTCGAGCGGCTTTTCCTCATCTTCTTCGGCGACCGGCCGGGCCATGGCTAAACAATCCGCAACGGGTTTCGATGAGCGCTCATAACGAAGAGACCCCGATATTGATAGAGGACGAATCGGCGGACGAGGAATCCGGCGAAGCCGTCGCGCTCGAAGCCGGCGCCGACGCCGCCGGGCAGCGCCTCGACCAGTGGCTCGCCGCCAGGCTCGGGCCGGAGCTTTCGCGCAGCCGCGTGCAGGCGCTGATCAAACAGGGGGCTGTCTCCATCGCCGGCAAGCCGGTGCTGGAAACCAAGCGCAAGCTGATCGCCGGTGAGCGGATCGAGATTCTGGTGCCCGCGCCCGAGCCGGCCGAACCGCAAGGCGAGGACATTCCCCTCGACATCCTCTACGAGGACGACGAGCTGATCGTGATCAACAAGCCGGCGGGGCTGGTCGTGCATCCCGGCGCCGGCAACTGGACCGGCACGCTGGTCAATGCGCTGATCCATCATTGCGGCGACAGCCTGTCCGGCATCGGCGGCGTCAAACGGCCTGGTATCGTCCACCGGTTGGACAAGGAAACCAGCGGCGTCATGGTGGTGGCCAAGACCGACCGGGCGCATAAGGCCCTGTCGGAAGCCTTTGCCGATCACGGCCGCACCGGCGATCTCGAACGCGCCTATCTGGCGCTGGTCTGGGGCATTCCGCAGCGGCCGACCGGCACGATCGACGCCCATCTCGGCCGAGCCGCCGACCGCGTCCGCCGTGCCGTCGTTCCCGAGGGCCGCGACGATGCCCGCCATGCCGTCACTCATTTCAGCGTCGTCGAGCGCTTCGGCGAAGGACAGCAGGCTTTCGCCACCGCGAGCCTCGTCGAATGCCGGCTGGAGACCGGCCGCACCCACCAGATCCGCGTCCACATGGCCCATATCGGCCATCCGGTTGTCGGCGATCCGGACTACGGCCAGGCGTTCCGCACCAAAGCCAACCGGCTGCCGGAACCCTTGAAAACCAAGGTCAAAGCCTTTCCACGGCAGGCCCTGCATGCCTGGCTCCTTGAATTCGAGCACCCGACCACCCATCTAACGATGAGGTTCGAAGCGCCGATACCGGGAGACATGGAGGAACTCGTCGTCGACTTCCGAAAACTTTGAACCGACCCGCCAACAAGCTGCAAACCAGCCATCAAAAAACCTGACCGGCGTTGTTCACTTCAACGTGACAGACTGTTTAGCGTTGAACAAATGCCTGTCTTTTCTGGTTTTGTTCCTATATACAGAAGTTGTCGCGGATGAGCCTTTGGCATCCGTGACGTGTGCCCGCCGCGTTTCGGGGGCATCCACTCCAAAGAGAGAGGGGGCGCTATCATGGCCCAATCATTACCCAGTATTGTTTCCGGTGAAGGCGGTCTCGCCCGTTACCTGGAAGAAATCCGCCGCTTTCCGATGCTTCAGCCGCAGGAAGAGTACATGCTCGCGAAACGCTACGCCGAGCATCAGGACACCACGGCTGCGCACAAGCTCGTCACCAGCCATTTGCGGCTCGTCGCCAAGATTGCCATGGGCTATCGCGGCTACGGCCTGCCGATCGGCGAGGTGATCTCGGAAGGCAATGTCGGCCTCATGCAGGCCGTTAAGAAATTCGAACCGGAGCGTGGTTTCCGGCTCGCCACCTATGCCATGTGGTGGATCAAGGCCTCGATCCAGGAATACATCCTGCGCTCGTGGAGCCTGGTCAAGATGGGCACCACCGCCAACCAGAAGCGTCTGTTCTTCAACCTGCGCAAGGTGAAGGGCAAGATCCAGGCGCTCGATGATGGCGACCTGAAGCCCGACCAGATTGCCGAGATCGCCACCCGCCTCAACGTTTCCGAGGCGGAAGTGGTGTCGATGAACCGCCGCCTGTCGGGCGACGCTTCGCTCAACGCCCCGATCCGGGCGAGCGAGGGCGAGTCTGGCGAATGGCAGGACTGGCTGGTCGACGACCACGAAAGCCAGGAAGAGATGCTGATCGAGCAGGACGAGCTGGAAAGCCGGCGCGCCATGCTGTCGGGCGCTCTGTCGGTGCTCAACGACCGCGAGCGGCGCATCTTCGAGGCGCGCCGCCTTGCCGAAGAGCCGCTGACCCTGGAAGAGCTCTCGGCCGAGTTCGACATCAGCCGCGAGCGCGTGCGCCAGATCGAGGTGCGCGCCTTCGAGAAGGTGCAGGACGCGGTCAAGGCCGCCGCCAAGCGTCAGATGCAGGCGCTGCGCACCATCGAGGCGCAGCCGGCGGCGTAAAGCCACCGCACATACAGCAACAACAAAACGGCGGCGCCAGAATCTGGCGCTGCCTTTTTTTGTTTGGCGAAGCGGCGAAACCAGCCCTTTCTCCCCGTCACTATACGGGGAGAAATGTCCGGCAGGACAATGAGGGGCAGCGCCGAGGCTGCGAGGTTTGTTCCAACAATCGGATCGGGAGGCGGCGCGGTCCCTTCGAATGCCGCGCCGCCCCTCATCCGCCCTTCGGGCACCTTCTCCCCGTGAACGGGGAGAAGGAAAAATCATGCCGTCGGCTGCTTGGTCTTCCTGAGATAAGGCAGCACCGTTTCATACGCCCCAAAACGCTTGACCGCATCCTCGTTGGAGACGGCGGCGGTGATGATCACGTCGTCGCCCTGCTTCCAGTTGGCCGGCGTCGCCACCTGGTGCTTAGCGGTCAACTGGATGGAATCGATGACGCGCAGGATCTCGTCGAAGTTGCGCCCCGTGGTCATCGGATAGGTCAGCACCAGCTTGATCTTCTTGTCGGGGCCGATGACATAGACCGAGCGCACGGTGGCGTTGTCGGCCGGCGTGCGGCCTTCCGAGCTCTCGCCGGCGCCCGCCGGCAGCATTTCATAGAGCTTGGCGACGTGAAGGTCTTTGTCGCCGATCAGCGGATAGTGCACCGTATGACCGGTGGCGGTCTTAATGTCGGCCTGCCACTTCTCGTGGCTCGACACCGGATCGACCGAGATGCCGATGATCTTGACGTTGCGCTTTTTGAAATCGTCCTCGAGACCCGCCATGGTGCCGAGCTCGGTCGTGCAGACCGGCGTGAAATTCTTCGGATGGCTGAACAGCACCGCCCAGCCGTCGCCGATCCAGTCGTGGAACTTGATGGTGCCCTGCGTGGTCTCGGCCGTGAAATCCGGCGCGACATCGTTGATACGAAGACTCATGACCTGTCCCTACCCTCTTTGAAAACCGTAGCCGGCCTGCGGCTGGCCGTTGCCGGCTGCAAAAGCGTAGCACCATCGCGACGCCGATTAAACGCTCGCGATGATGGTCATGGCCTGCGCGAGGCGAATTTTTTGCGTGACCGCCGGCAATTCGCGGTAGGATTTTCCGTCGGAACGGGTATCGGAGCCGCTCAGGCCTTCTTTACCGCGAGCGTCACCGCGAGATCTTCCATGCGCTGCGCGAGCGCGCCGAGCGCGGTTGTCAGCACGCTGTCGCTCTTGTCGGCCTTGGTCAGCGCCTCATCGCGCGTCTTGCGCAAGGTCAGCACTTCGCTCTCCATGCCCTTGACGCGCTTGGTGAGCTCGGACAGCTCGTCCATCACCATGATGCCGGCCATGACGGTAAGCCGCTGGTCGCCGATTTCGCCGAACGAATCCTTCAGATGCGAGACATAGCGGTCGAAGCGCTCGGCAAGGTCGATCAGGTGCTCTTCCTGGCCCTCGTCGCAGGCCATGCGATACTGCTTGCCGTCGATGGAAACCGTGACCTGTGCCATTGCCCTACCTGTCCAGAACCGCGCGGATGGTTTCCATGGCGGTCACCAGCCGCCGCGACACTTCCTTGTTGGCGTCTTCCAGACGCTCGGCGCGCGCTTCGGAATTGTCGAGCTCCTGCGCCAGGCGCGAACGGTCGGCGTTCATGCGCTGCACCTCTGCCTCGGCTTCCGAATAATCACGCTCGTGCTCGAGCTTCGCCGCCACGGCGTTTTCCAGCCCTTCCATGGCCTTGCCCAGCCTGGCGATGACTTCCTTGAGGGTCGTTTCCCCGGTCATGGCCTTCGTCCTATGCCCTGCCCATCACCGAATCGCGCGCATTCAGAACGCGTTACCTCGGAAAGATTAGGCGCCGGGTGAAGGGCGCGTCAACAAAGCTCTCGCGACTGTCCCCCGCTATCGCTAATGTAAGGCGCTCGATGCCATCACAAGCCCGGCAAAATCCGTCCCGATTTGTTGACTAAAAGGCCGCGCCTGCTATGTGTCGCGGCATCCTTTTCCAAGGGCTCTCCCCAGGCTCCAACCCACTTCCGGAGGAAGCATGACGTCGCGTGAACAACATGATCGGATGGCCAACGCGATCCGTTTCCTTTCCATGGACGCCGTCGAGAAGGCGAACTCCGGTCACCCCGGCCTGCCGATGGGCTGCGCCGACATCGCCACCGTGCTGTTCAGCCGTTTCCTGAAATTCGACGCCAAGGCCCCGCACTGGGCCGACCGCGACCGCTTCATCCTGTCGGCCGGCCACGGCTCGATGCTGCTCTATTCGCTCCTCTACCTCACCGGCTACGAGGACATGACGATCGACCAGATCAAGAACTTCCGCCAGCTCGGCTCCAAGACCGCCGGCCATCCCGAATACGGCCATGCCGCCGGCATCGAGACCACCACCGGTCCGCTCGGCCAGGGCCTTGCCAATTCGGTCGGCTTCGCGCTCGGCGAGCGCATCATGAACGCCGCCTTCGGCAATGATCTCGTCAACCACTACACCTATGTGCTGGCCGGCGACGGCTGCCTGATGGAAGGCGTCTCCCAGGAAGCCATCGCGCTGGCCGGCCATCTGAAGCTCAACAAGCTGATCGTCTTCTGGGACAACAACAACATCTCGATCGACGGCCCGGTCTCACTGGCCGACAACACCGACCAGGTCGCCCGCTTCCAGGCCTCCGGCTGGAACGCCAGCCATATCGACGGCACCGATCCGGAAGCGATCGCCTATGCCATCGAGGCGGCGCGCCATTCCGACAAGCCGACGATGATCGCCTGCAAGACCACCATCGGCTTCGGCGCCCCGACCAAGGCCGGCACCAACAAGGCGCATGGCTCGCCGCTCGGCGCCGAGGAAATCGCCGGCGCCCGCAAATTCTTCAACTGGGAGTCGCCGCCCTTCGAGATTCCGGCCGACATCCTCGACGCCTGGCGCGCCGTCGGCGCCGGCGGCGCCAAGGCGCGCGCCGACTGGGAAGGCCGCCTCGCCAAGGCCGAGCCGAAGCTCAAGGCCGAGTTCGAGCGCCGG
>NZ_RZRY01000365.1:0-6503 GCF_003998035.1 Mesorhizobium sp. M2A.F.Ca.ET.039.01.1.1
GTGTAGAAGCTGTCGAGCTTCAGCGCCGCCCCGATATCGGTGGGCAGCTTGAAATCCGCTTCCGCCTCGGTCGATTTGGACTTGAGCCAGCGCTCGGTCAGCCCGCGCGTCGAGACGACGATGCTCGGGCCGTCGTCGCTCTGGGCATAGCGCAGCCCGTCGAGCATGCCATAGCCGATATCGGAGGCGTTGAGGCTTTCGATGTTGTTGGTGCCGGTCGCCGGAAAACCCTTGACCGAAAGCGGGCCGAGAATGGCGGCGAGACGCTGCTTCAGGTCGGCCAGCGCCTTCTCGTTCTGCGCGTCGATGGTTTCGATGGCCGTGTTGGCGCTTACCTGCGCGGTGATGTCGGCAATCGCCTTGTCGCGCGCCGCGATATAATCGTCTTCCGGCGAGGCGGCGAGCGCCGCGCTGCCCGCCAGCGCGAGGAGAAGTGTCAAGACCAGCCGCATGATGTGCCCCGTTTCGCCGAAAACCGTATGCATGTCTTGCAGGCAAGATTGGGCTAAAAAAAGACTTAGGCGCTGCCGCTGAAGCTGCCAATCTCCCCCACAAGGGGGGAGATGCCCGGCAGGGCAGAGGGGGGCGCGAAGGAACGCAAACCATTGAGGTCGTCATCCTAGGGCGAAGCAAGGAGCGAAGCGACGCAGCGCAGACCCTAGGATCCATGCCGTAACGCTAAGGTGTTGCAACGGTTCAGAATTCTGCTCCGCTGCGTCCTCCGGAGAAGGTCACGGCATGGATCCTCGGGTCAAGCCCGAGGATGACGAAGCGCTGGGACGGGCCGATCCAAGTACCGATCCGTCGGCGGGACAGCGCCCCCTCTGTCCTGCCGGACATCTCCCCCACAAGGGGGGAGATCAGCAGTTCCCGTGCTGCACCTGGCTCAACTGTCCTTGCGCTTGTCGACTTCCGCCTTGCGCAACAGGAACCGCTGGATTTTGCCGCTCGGCGTCTTCGGCAGCTCGCTCACGAACTCGACCTCGCGCGGATAGGAGTGTGCCGAGAGCTGCTTCTTCACATGCTGGGCGAGTTCCTCGGCCAGCGCCTCGCTGCCTTTGTAAGCGGGCGCCAGCACCACGAAGGCCTTGACGATTTCGGTGCGCTGCGGATCGGGCACGCCGACCACCGCCGCCTCGTTGACCGCCGGGTGCTCGATCAGCGCGCTTTCGACATCGAAAGGCCCGATGCGGTAGCCGGAAGAGGTGATGACGTCGTCGGCCCGGCCGATAAAGGAGACCGAGCCGTCCGGCTCGTACTCCACCGTGTCGCCGGTGCGATAATAGCCGCCAGCGATCGCCGGCGTTTCCGCCTGGTGGTAGCCGTCGAACCAGCGCAGCGGCGAGTTGGCGATGTCGACGGCAAGCACGCCCGGCTGGTTGGGGCCGAGCTCGTTGCCTTCATCGTCCAGCACCACCATGCGATAGCCCGGCATGGCGAAACCGGCCGAGCCCGCGCGTACCGGATGCCTGAGCCCGTGATGGTTGTTGACCATCATGCCGTTCTCGGTCTGGCCGTAATGGTCGTGGATCGGCGCGGCGAGATGGGCGTCGAACCAGCGGATCACTTCCGGGTTGAGCGGCTCGCCGGCGCTGCTCGCCACGCGCAGCTTTCCTTTGACGCGGGCCGCGGCCTCGGGCCCTTCCGCCATCAGCAGGCGGTAGGCCGTCGGCGAGCCGGCAAGGCTCGTGACGCCCAGCCGCTCGATGATGTCGTAGGTCGATTTGGCGTTGAAGGCGCCTTCGTAGAAGGTGGTGGCGATGCCGAGCAGCAAGGGCCCGGTGATGGCGTAGTAGAGCCCGTAGGCCCAGCCGGGATCGGCGATGTTCCAGAAGACGTCGTCGGGGCGAAGCCCGATCGCGTCGCGCATATAGGCGCCGAAGGCAAGAAGCGCGCTGAGCGGCACCGGCACGCCTTTCGGGTGCCCGGTGGTGCCGGAGGTCGACATCATCATGAACAGGTCCGAGCCCTTGCGCATCACCGGCTCGCAGTCGGGGGAGGCGGCGGCGAGCGCCGCGCGGAAATCGATGTCGCCTGCGGGCAGCGTCTCGCCGGGGGCGAGAATGGTCGCGATGCGCGGGCGGTTTTCCACCTCATCGAGCTTGCCGCGGTTGGCGGGGTTGGTCACCACCAGCTTCGCCTTGCTGTAGCTCAAGCGATGCTCGATCGCCTTCGGTCCGAAGGCGGTGAACAGCGGCTGATAGACGGCGCCGATCCGCCATGTGCCGAGGATCAGCGCTACAAGCTCGGGAATGCGTGGCAGCATGCCGGCCACGACATCGCCGGGGCCGACGCCGAGACTTTTGAGCAGGGTGCCGACACGGCCCGACATGTCGGCGAGGTCTTCGAAGGAATATTCGCGCAATTCGCCGCCGGCCGAGATCGCGCGCAGCGCCAGCCGGTTCTCGCCTGTATAGCGGCCGCAGCATTCGACATAGGCGTTGATGCCGGTCGCCGGATCGCCGTGAAGCCTGGCGATCTCGTCCTCGATGCGGAAGCGCTCGACGGCATCCTCATAGCGCGGCAGCGCCGCCGGCGTGTCGGTCATGGCAATCCTCCCTTGGCGGCGGTCATCTCCCATGATCGCCGCCAAGGGAGATTGCCCGAAAAGAGGGCGCTGGTCGATTGCGGCGAAAGTCGATGGACCTTGGCAAGCGAGTGAGGTCGCGCTCCACGGCGCCCCCTCTGTCCTGCCGAACATCTCCCCACAAGGGGGGAGATTGGCAGCTTCAGCGCCGGCCCTCCCTTACTACATCGGCGATTGGCGAAACCCGGCGCGACATCCGATCTCCCCCAAGTGGGGGAGATGTCCGGCAGGACAGAGGGGGGCGCGAAGGAATGCAAACCCTCTATGGCCGCCTACGCCGCGAGCTAAGGCAAGCGCAGCCCCTGCGCCTCCATATGCCGCTTCCAGCGGTTGCGCAGCTCTCCCGGCCGGCAGCCGATGCGCTCGTCGAGGAACTCCGCCGCGCTGACGCGGTCGGTGCGGAAATGGCGGAAATTCTGGCGCAGCTCGCACCAGGCGGCGAGCAGCCGCACCGTCTCGGCGTAGCCGATCATGGTCGGCCAGATCACGCGCTCGCTCTCGTCGCCCTGTTCGTTGCGGTAGCGGATCCGGATCTTGTGGCCCTTGCGGATCGAAGCCCGCGCCTTGGCGATATCCAGCCCGTCCGGCAGGCTCGCGCGGCTGAGCGGCGCGCCGACGGTTGGATTGCTGACGAAGGGGCGCAGCCGCTCGGGCACGACGGTGGCGATCTTGGCGATCAGGTCGCGCGCCGCGCCCGCCAGCACGGGGTCGCCCTTGTCGGCCACCCATTGCGCGCCGAGCACCGCCGCCTCCAGCTCGTCCGGCGTCAGCATCAGCGGCGGCATGTCGTAGTCGCGGTCGAGCACATAGCCGAGGCCGGCCTCGCCTCGGATCGGCACGCGCTGTCCGATGAGGTCGGCGATGTCGCGATAGACCGACCGGCGCGAGGTCTCGAGCTCCTCGGCGATCCGGCTGGCGGTGATCGGCCGGCTCGAGCGCCGCAGGATCTGGATGATCTGGAACAGTCTGTCGGCGCGGCGCAAGGCAAGTCTCCTGTTGCCACTATGCTGGCAGCAGGCCTGGTCCACAAGCCGGGGCAGGGCTCCTGAACGGGCGCGCCCAGCCGCGAAGATCTCTTCGTCGGCCAGCCGACGGAGAAGACCAGATGAATTTCGTTTCGACCCGCATCATCACCGCCGACGTCAAGCGGCTCGTCGCCTTCTACGAGACAGTCACGGGCATGAAGCTCACGCTCTACACCGAGGACTTCGCCGAGCTGGTCACGGAAGCGGGCACGCTGGCGATCGGCAGCACGCGCACGCTTGCGCTCTTCGGCGGCGACCACGTGGCAAGCCCGGCGGCAAATCGCACCGCCATCATCGAGTTCCGCGTGGCCGATGTCGATGAGGAATACCGCAGGCTTGCCGGGAGTCTGGGCGAAGCGCTGGTGCAGGCGCCGACCACAATGCCCTGGGGCAACCGCTCGCTACTGTTTCGCGATCCCAACGGCAATCTGGTGAACTTCTTCACGCCGGTGACGGAGGCGGCGATAGCGAAGTTTGGCGGGTGAGGGATTGCTATGCCCAGCGCGAAGGAATGAGACGCGGCCGGCTAGCGTGCTTGGCTCTGCGTCAACCGTGCGGTTGACGCCGTGCGCCATCCATCCGATATCCCGCGCAAATCTGTTCCGGGATGTCCATGACTACCGATCTCAAACAACCGGCCGCCGACGCCGCCTGGCAGGACGATGTCCGCGCCGGCGTGCGCCATGTGCGCGACCTTGCCCCGCTGCCGCTCTCGCCGGCCGAGCGCGCCGCCGCGCAGGAGGCCGCCGCGGCCCACAAGGTGCGCGTGCCAAAACCCTATCTCGACCTGATCGACTGGAACGACCCGGACGATCCGATCCGCGCCCAGGTGATCCCTTCGCCCGACGAGCTGGTCGCCGCCGAGGGCGAGCTCGACGACCCGATCGGCGACCATGCCTTCAGCCCGGCGCCCAGGCTGACGCACCGCCATGCCGACCGCGTGCTTCTGTTCCCCACCTATCAATGCGCGGTCTATTGCCGTTTCTGCTTCAGGAAGGAGTCGCTGACCTCGATCGGCCGCGGCTATACGCGGGAAGCCCTGGAGCCGGCGCTGGCCTATATCGCCGGGCATCCCGAAATCCGCGAGGTGATCCTGACCGGCGGTGATCCGCTGTCGCTGCCCGACAAGGCGTTGGCCGAGATCCGCGCCCGCCTGGAGGCGATCCCGCATCTGAGGCTCCTGCGCATCCACACCCGCGTGCCGGTGGCGCTGCCGTCGCGCATCACGCCCGGCCTGGTCGAGGCGCTGCAGGGCCGGCTGATGGTGAGCGTGGTCACGCACTTCAACCACGCGCGGGAAATCACACAGGCCACGGAGGAAGCTTGCCGCGCGATGCGGCAGGCGGGTTTCGTGCTGCTCAACCAGAGCGTTTTGCTGAAAGGCGTCAACGATAAGGTCGAGGTGCTGGAGGAGCTCTGCCGCGAGCTGATGTACCGTCTCGGCGTGAAACCCTATTACCTGCACCACGGCGACCTCGCGCGCGGCATGGCGCACCGTCGCACAACGATCGCCGAGGGCCAGGCGCTGGTGGCGGAACTGCGCCGGCGGCTCTCCGGCATCTGCATCCCGACCTATGTCATCGACCTGCCGGACGGCTGCGGCAAGGTGCCGCTGGCGGCGAGCCATATCGAGGGCCGCGACGGTGACACCTGGCTGATCAGAGGCCAGGACGGCAAGGTGCGGGAATACAAGGAAGTGGTTGGCCAGGACTGACGCCGTATCTGTCTTGCCGGCGTCCGGCGACGGCGCTTGCCCGCCCGACTTTGGCCCCCATTGCGCAGCAGAAGGAACTCCATCTCGCGCCCCGCATTCTATGAGCGGGGACTGAAGGAGCGCCGCGTGAAGGCTTTGTTGGGAATTGCCGGTGGGTTCGTGCTGACCTTGGCCGTGTTCGCCAGCGGGCTTGCCTTCGCCACCTGGATGCTGGCCGCCAAGCCGGTGCGCCAGGCAACCCCCACGATCGGCGTTTCCGAGCTCTGGACGAAGGACGCGCAGCCGGTCGATCCGCAGAAGCAGAATCTCGAGCGCATTCCCGCCCAGCAGGCCGCGCCCGCCAAGGCGGGCGGCGAGCCGACCCCGGGCGAACCAGCCAAGGCGGCTGGCGCCACCCAGCTCGCGGCGCCGGCGGCGACCGCACAGCCGAAGCTGCAGCCATTGCCGGACGTTTCCGCTCCCATCCAGCCCGCGCCGGCCGCCAACGCGGCCCAGCAGCCGACGCCGGCCGATCAGCAGGCTCAGCAACAATTGCCCGTCGCCCATCTGCAATGGTGCGCGACGCGCTACCGCAGCTACCGCCCGGACGAAAACAGCTACCGTTCCTACAGGGGCGAGCTGCGCCCCTGCATCTCGCCCTATTACGATCCCGGCGACCGCACCGCCTCGACCGGCCAAAGCGATCAGACCAGCGATCAGGGCGCGAACGACCGGCAGGCCGCCACGGCCGGCGACGGGATCAACGAGACGAGCGACGACCAGGCCGAGATGCAGGGCTATGCCCCGTTCGGCGACGGCTACGCCACAACCTATGGCGGCCCGCCGGAGGAGATCTCGCCGGAGGCGGAGGCCGCCCAGGCCTCCAGCCGGCCGGTCTCGGCCGACCATATCGACTATTGCTTCAGCCGCTACCGCTCCTACGATCCGCGCGACAACACCTACCAACCCTTCGACGGCGGCCCGCGCCGCCAGTGCGAGTAGGGCCAACGCTTTTCCTCGCCTCCGCCAGCGGCGGGGGGTCCGAACGACGGGCGAGACCCGTGGCCGGAACGGTGGCCGCGAAGCGGCCGGAGAGGGGGCCTGCGGCGCCGGCGGGCTCGCTCAGCATCCTTACGTCGGCGCTCCCCCTCTCCGTTTCGGCTTCGCCGAGCCACCTCTCCCCCGATCGACGGGGTAG
>NZ_RZRY01000366.1:0-6502 GCF_003998035.1 Mesorhizobium sp. M2A.F.Ca.ET.039.01.1.1
CGACGCTTTTGCATCCACGTCGAGGACACGCTCCCGGGCGCGGCGGCCGAGCGTTGCGATCTCATTGTCGGACAGGCCAAGCGCGGCAACGACGTCGCCGGTGCTGTGCGCCAACAGAATCTCGCTGCCGGGCGTGAAGAAACTGTCGAGGCCGGCCCAGTCGTCGGAGATGATCGCGGCGCCGCACGCAGCCGCCTCGAACAGACGGCCTGACGGGCACCAGCCCTGTCGCGCCATCGCTTCGCGGGTGACGTTGAGCGTCAGGCGCGAGGAGGAAAAGAAGGCCGGGTGGTCGGCGGGGGGCAGGTGCCTGACGAAATAGATGTTGCTGCTCCAGGGGAAGTCCTGCGGGTACTGCGCCCCGCCTATGACGAAACGGCGGTTCGGCAGTCGGGCCGCTGGAGCGACGAGCAGCCTTTCCACGGCCGCCTGCCGGTCCGCGGCATAGGTGCCGAGATAGGACAGGTCGCATGCGAACTCGGGCCTTGGCTGCGCCGGCCGGTGCCGGTCAGGATCGACATGGCCGTAGAGCGGCAGGACATGACGGGCGCCAAGAATGCTCTTCAGTGTGTCGATCGCCGGCCCTCCGGTATAGCTCAGGACCAGATCGAAATCGCGCAACCCCTTCGGCTCGAAATAGGCCGGGTAATCACCTCGCTCGATGCTCGCCAGCGTCACCGGTGTATCGAGATCGTAAAAGACCTTCAGGCCGCGGCAGCTGTCATTCGCGATCCGCGAGGCCTCGACGGCATCGGGACAATAGGAGGTGACGATGACGACGTCGGCTTCCCGTATCGCAGCCTCGGCCTCCTGGCGGATGTCCTCCCAGTCTGCGTAGAGAACGATATTCCCGCCCTTGAGCCGGTCGATGTCCCTGGCGCCGGCATAGTAGGGCGTATCGCGCTCGAAGAAGCTGATCGACCAGCCAAGCGGCGCCAGAGCGCCGCGCCAGAGCGTGGCGTGTCCGTTGCCCCACGAGGATGTGACGGTGAGGCCGAAAATGACCATGCGCATCGGTTGCCGCTCCCGTCAGGCGATTTCATTCAAACGGACCAGCTTCGACCCCCAGTCGCCGTGGACGACCGTTGTGATGGAGGCCGGCGCGATGTCGAAGCGGAAGCAATCGCCGAGCGGGAGGCCGAGGATCGCGCAGACAGCCGCCTTGATGACATCGGCATGGCTGACAAGCGCGATGCACTGACCCTGTCCATTCTCGCGCAGCGCGTCCATCAGGCCGATCATCCTGTGCTGCACGTCCAGCATGGTCTCGCCGCTCGGCGTGCGGGCGCTCTGGCGCTGGTCGTTCCAAAGCCGCCAGCTTGCGTCACCGTTGAGTTCCTCGAAGGTCTTGCCGGACCATTCGCCGAAGTCGATCTCGTCGAGTTCCTTGCAGATCGCGATCTTCTCAATCTCGCAAGCGATGGCGATCGGCTTCGCTGTTTCCAGCGTGCGCTCGCGCGGACTGCTCAAGATCGCGGCGAGCGGTTCGCGTGCCATGCGGCGAGCCAGATGCAACGCCTGCGCCTGGCCGGCTTCGCCCAGGCGAACGCCCTCGAGCCGCCCGGCCAGGTACGAGCCGACATGATCATGCGCCGCGTGGCGGATGAGAAAGAAGGTGGTGGTCATTCGGCGGCGTCCAGCATCGGCTCGTCATTGCCGGCGATGAAGGCGAGCGTGCGCAGGCGCGCCTCTGCGTCGGTGAACTGCTCCGGCGGCGACTTCATGAAGTAGCTGCTGGGGCCTGTGAGCGCGCCGGCAATACCGCGGTCGAGGGCAAGCTTCGCGCAGCGGACGGCGTCGATGACGACGCCTGCCGAATTGGGCGAATCCCAAACCTCCAGCTTGAGTTCGGCATTGAGCGGCACGCCGCCGAAGGTGGTGCCTTCGACGCGGATATAGGCCCATTTGCGGTCGGTCAGCCACGGGACATGGTCGCTGGGTCCGACATGGATGTTCCCGGCCTCGAGCGGGACGTCGATCTGGCTGGTGACGGACTGCGTCTTCGAGATCTTCTTCGATTCCAGCCGCTCGCGCTCGAGCATGTTGAGGAAGTCGGTGTTGCCGCCGAAGTTGAGCTGGTAGGTGCGATCGATGCGCACGCCGCGCTCGCGGAACAGATTGGCGAGCAGCCGGTGCACGATGGTTGCGCCGACCTGGCTCTTGATGTCGTCGCCGACCAGGGGAAGGCCGCGCTCCTCGAAGCGTTGGCGCCATTCCGGCCGCGAAGCGATGAAGACAGGGATGCAATTGACGAAGGCGCAGCCTGCATCGAGCGCGCATTCCGCGTAGAAATGGGCGGCCGCTTCGGAGCCCACCGGAAGATAGCATATCAGAATCTCGGCCCCGCTCTCCCGGAGTCGAGCGATCACGTCGGCAACCGGCTCGCCAGACTCCGGAATCTGGTCCCGGAGATATTTGCCGATGCCGTCGAGCGTCGGGCCGCGATCCACGCGGACCCCAGTCGGTGCAACGTCGGCGAAACGGAAAGTGTTGTTGGGCGCGGTGTAGATCGCTTCCGCCACATCGCGCCCAACCTTGTTTTCCGCAACATCGAAGGCGCAGACCACCTCGATATCGTCAACATGGTAGCCGCCGAGATCGGCATGCATCAGTCCGGGGATCGGCTCGTTGCCGTTGGCGTGGCGATAGTAGGAGAGACCTTGCACAAGCGATGATGCGCAATTGCCTACGCCGACGATGCCGATACGAACCTTCTTCGATGTCACGAAACCACGGCCTCTTTGGTTGGAGGTAAGTTCCTCGGCGCCGAACCGGGAGCGGCCGCGAATGTTCCTTCGCGCCGCGAAAAATTGCCGAGCCCGATTGCGGATCAAACAGGCGCCGCTTCGCGTTGGCGACCAGACAGCAGGCAGGAGCCGTATGATCGTCTTCGGCGACCACAAGCGAACGCATAGCGCAGAGCAGCTCAGGGAAGCTGTCCTGGCCGAGGCTGAAGCGATTGGCGATCTGCCTGCCGGCATCGAACGTCACGCTGCTCTGGTCGATCTTTTCGTTACCGCCTCGGAACTCTTCCAGGGCCTTGCCGACGCGGAATTCGACACCAGAGGTGCCGACGGCAGTTCGGCGAGGCAGAAGCTGGGTTCTGAAATCCTCGTCGAGCTGTCGCGGGAAGTGCTGCGGTCCTGGCAGCAGGGATTTGCCCGAAAAGGATCGCTCGATGCGTCGCTGCTGGCGAAGCTCGCCGCCATCGACTGCGGCAGCAAAATAACCACCGGGCCGGCCGAAGGCTATGCGCTGTACGCCCTCTATCCGGAAACCTATCTGCTTGCGGCGCTGCGGTCCGGTCTCGACGCAAACACCTGCGTCATCGGCATCCGCAGCATCGGGCTCGGCCTCGCGGCGATGGTCGCCGCCGCCCTGCATGCGCCGCCGCCAATCAGCGTGCGGCCGATCGGCCATCCGTTTAGCCGGCACATGAGCGCGGCGCCAGAACTTCTGGGCTCTTGGCGCGACAGACCGCGAGCCGAATTTGCCATCGTCGATGAAGGCCCGGGCCTCTCCGGCAGCTCCCTTTATGCCGTCATTGTCTGGCTGCGCCGGCAGGGCATCGACCAGGAGCGCATTCATCTCTTCCCGAGCCATCGCGGCGGGCCGGGCGCGCAGGCTGATGCCGAGACCGTCGCTGCCTTGTCGCAGTGCCAAAGCCATGTCGCGGACTTCGAAGATGTCTTTGACGGCGCGGTTGCCCCCGGGCTACGGGACTGGATAGGACATCTGCTCGGCAAGGCCGATGTTGAGCTTCAGGAAATCTCCGGCGGCGCGTGGCGGGAACATCTATCTGCGCCGGCAGACGCCTGGCCGCCTGCATTCCCGGCATTCGAGCGGCGCAAATTCATCGCTTCGGCCGGCGGCGAACGCTGGCTGATCAAGTTCGCGGGCCTTGGCGAGACAGGACAGCGCAAGCTTGGTACGGCCAAGGTACTCCACGAAGCTGGCTTTGGCGCTCAGCCTGCCGGACTCTGCCACGGTTTTCTGGTCGAGCGCTGGATCGATGCCGACAGGCTGGACCGGGAAGGGCCGGCAAGGGATCTGCTGATCGATTGGCTTGGGCGTTACCTCGGCTGGCGCGCCGCCAAGCTGCAGACCGACGAGACAGGCGCGTCGCTGGACCAGCTCGCAGGCATGTCGGTGCAAAACTGCGAGGAAGCGCTGGGGGAGAGGTTCGCGCACGCCTTGCAGAGCTGGTTTGCCGGCCAGCCGTCACCGGGTCCGACGCGCCGGGTCGAGATCGACGGACGGCTGCATGCGTGGGAATTTCTGGTCCGCCCGCACGGGAGCCTGCTCAAGACAGATGCGTTCGATCATTGCCGATCGCACGATCTTATCGGCTGCCAGGGCATAGAATGGGACATCGCCGGGGCAAGGGTCGAACATGACCTGTCCGCCGCCGAGCTTTCGAAGCTCGTGGGCTGCATCGAGCAGGCGACATTGATCGACAGAGCTTTGGTCGACTATTTGGAGCCCTGCTATCTCGCGTTTCAGCTTGGCCTCTGGACGATTGCAGGGCAGTCGACTGACGAGGAAGAGCGGATGCGGTCGACGCGCGCAGTTGAACGTTACAAAGACGGACTTGTCCGGCTTCTGGTCTGTTGAAAGCCAAGCCCGCTGGGTCAGTCGAGCCTGCGCAGCATATCGGCTTCCTGCTCCAGGATGCTTGCCACTTCTTCCCGTCGCAGATGCGTCATCATCAGGCTGACGCAACACTCGAGATAGGTGATGGAAGCTCTTCGCAGGAACGCGGCGGTTTCCGCCGCCGCCATCTGGTCGATGTCGTTGACTGATCGCTTCGGCTTCACAGCTCGTCCTCCATCGCGGTTGTCATGCCCAACCGCGATGTCGGGTGGTTGTTCCGCCCCGGTGAAAAGATGCCGCTGCTTTAGAGCTGCAGGTTCTGCAGCTTTCCCCCACCCGCCCTGTCGATTGCAGTGACGGGCGCGATCGCCAGATCGTCCACCCCTGAAAAGTAGACGATCGTCTGCAGCAGGCCTTGCCTGAGAGGCACCTCGGGCGACCAGCCGAGAAGCGCCTTTGCGCGGCCTATGTCGGGGCGCCGGCGGCGCGGGTCGTCCTCAGGCAGAGGCAGGAATTTCACGGGCGATCTGGTGCCGGTCAGCTCGCGCACCAGTCTTGCCAGCTCAAGGATCGAAAACTCCCCGGGATTGCCGAGATTGACTGGCTGGCGTGGATTGGGGTCGACATCCATCAGGCGGCGCAAGCCCTCGACCAGATCGGTGACATAGCAGAAGGAGCGGGTCTGCCGGCCATCGCCGAAGATCGTCAGCGGCCGCTTCTCGATCGCCTGCATGACCAGATTGGAGACGATACGGCCGTCGGCGGGGTCCATCCTCGGCCCATAGGTGTTGAAGATGCGCGCGACGCGAATATCCGCCATCTCGGCGCGCTGATAATCGAAGCAGAGCGTTTCGGCGGCGCGCTTGCCCTCGTCGTAACAGGCTCGCGGTCCGGTGCAGTTGACGTGGCCGACATAGTCCTCGCGCTGCGGATGCTGTTCCGGATCGCCATAGACTTCGCTGGTCGATGCTTGCAGGAAGCGGGCGCCGCTGCCGGCGGCGAGCTCCAAAAGGTTGAGAGTCCCGATCACACAGGTCCGCGTCGTGTGGATAGGGTCGGCCTGATAGCGAGGCGGCGATGCCGCGCAGGCCAGGTTAAAAACGCGATCGACAGGTTCACCGAGTTCCAGAGGGGTGCAAACGTCCTGCTCGATCAGTCGAAAGCGCGCCTGGCCAACCAGCGAACTGATATTCTCCATTCTGCCGGTGAGGAAATTGTCGACGCAGATCACGCGATAGCCGTCATGCAGCAGCGCCTCGCATAAATGCGAACCGAGGAAACCGGCACCGCCGGCAACAAGCGCGGTCCTTCTTTGTTCAGCCCTTTTAGATCGCCGCATATCGATGGTCTCCTGTCTGCCGCTCATGCCGCACTTTCGACGTCAAGATCGACCGCCGGACGCATCCCCACAGACGGCGTCAGCGCCGAAACGAATTCACGTGCCCTTGCCATGGCGGTATGTCTTGAAAGCACCGCCTCGCGCGCCCGTCTGGCCATGTCGAGCCTTGCCCGCTCGGATTTGGCGCTGAGGATCTCCTCGACATCTGCGGCAAAAGCTGCCGTCTCGATCGCCGGTCCCGGGAAGAAATCGTCGAGCCCGGGCCAGCGGTCGCTTATGATCGGCGTGCCGCAGGCAGCGGCTTCGAAAAGCCGCACGCTGGGCGACCATCCGGCCGCGATCATCGACGCCCGCGTAAGGTTCAGCGTATAGCGCTGGCGGCTGTAGAAGGCGGCATGTCCAGAAGGCGGCAGGTGCTCGATCCGCTCGACATTGTCCGGCCAGGCGATATCGGAGGGATATTGCGAGCCGGCGACGACGAAGCGGCGGTCGGGCAGGCGTCGCGCAGGCTCCAGAAGCAGCGCTTCCAATGAGGGCTGGCGATCGGCGCTGTAGGTGCCAAGATAGCCA
>NZ_RZRY01000367.1:0-6468 GCF_003998035.1 Mesorhizobium sp. M2A.F.Ca.ET.039.01.1.1
GCTGATCGGCGGCGAGATCGCCTCGGCGAGGCGCCGCTATGGCGCCGGCGAAGCGCCGGTGGTGCTGGTCGCCTCGGGCGCGCTGGCCACGCTTTATGGCACGGCGCTCGGCTTTGCCGGCCTTGCCTTCCGCACCGTCGACGCCGATGAAGCGGTGCGCGCCGGCCTCGTCGAGGCCGCGCGCGAGAACGGCATGATTGGAGGCGCTTGATGAGCCAGACCGCACCCTTCCCGAAGCTCAGGCGAGGCCTTGTCGCCATCCTGCGCGGCTTGAAGCCGTCCGAGGCGGTGGCGATCGGCAAGGCGATCCATTACGCCGGCATCGAGGCGATCGAAGTGCCGCTCAATTCGCCGGAGCCGTTCGTCTCCATCGCCGATCTGGTCAAGGCGCTGCCGCAAACCGCGCTGATCGGCGCCGGCACGGTGCTGACGGCTGCGGACGTCGACGCCTTGCACAAGGCTGGCGGTCGCCTGCTGGTCAGCCCCAACATCGATGCCGAGGTCATGGGCCGCGCCATGCATCATGGCATGGTGACGATGCCTGGCGTGTTCACGCCCACCGAAGCTTTCCAGGCGATCCGGCTCGGCGCCTCGGCGCTGAAATTCTTCCCGGCGAGCGTGCTTGGAGCGAGCGGCATTGCCGCCATCCGCGCCGTGCTGCCGGCAGCGACGCTGATCGGCGCGGTCGGCGGCGTCTCCGACAAGGATTTTGCCGGCTACAAGGCGGTCGGCGTCAGCGTCTTCGGTCTTGGATCCAGTCTCTACAAGCCGGGCGCGACGGTTGAGGACGTGGCGCGGCGCGCCAGCGCCGCGGTCGCCGCCTGGGATGAAGCTTTCGGAGGATGACAATGGACGGCGTTTCGGTTTTTTCCGACCATATCTGCGAGCTCGGCGAAGGCCCGAGCTACGATCCCGCGACCGACACGCTGTTCTGGTTCGACATCCTCAACGGCAAGCTTCTGGAAAAGCCGCTCGCCGGCGCGCTGAAGGTGCATGACCTCGGCGTCATGGCCAGCGCCATCGCCGTCATCGACGCCGATCGCCAGCTCATCGCCACCGAGATCGGCCTGCAGGTCCGCGACGTGAAAACCGGCAGGCTGACGCTGCACACGCCGATCGAGGCCGACAATCCGGTGACGCGATCCAACGATTCCCGCGTCCATCCCTGCGGCGCGCTGTGGACCGGCACGATGGGCAAGGGCGAGGAGAAGGGCGCGGGCTCGATCTACTGGTTCTTCAAGGGCGAATTGCGCCGGCTGTTTTCCGGCATCACCGTCTCGAACTCGATCTGTTTTTCCCTGGACGGCACGATTGCCTACTACACCGACACAGCGACCGGGCTGCTGATGCGCGTCGCCTGCGATCCGGCGACCGGCCTGCCGGCCGGCGAAGTGAAGGTGTTCGTCGATCATCGCTCCTCGAAAGGCTATATCGACGGTTCGGTCGTCGACCGCGACGGCGTGCTGTGGAACGCCGTCTGGGGCGGCAAGGCGGTGAAGGCCTATGCGCCGGACGGCACGCTGCTGCGCGAGATCGCCATGCCGGTGACGCAGGCTTCCTGCCCCGCCTTTGTCGGCGCGAAAGCCGATCGCCTCGCCGTGACCTCGGCCTGGAGCGGCAAGGACGAAAAACAGCGCGCTCTCGATCCGCAAGCCGGCATGACCTTCCTGCTCGATATCCCGGTCAACGGCCGCTTCGAGCCACGCGTGCTGATCGCATAAGACGGTTGAACAGTATCAGGCAATCGCCTTAGGCCGGTCGGTTTCCCGCAAGCCGGCCGCTGCGGCCATGCGATGGTAGCGCCTGATTTCGCCCGGAGCATTCGATGCCGCAGCCGACCCTCATCCTCGTCTACGAGCCGGAAAAGGCCTGCCTCGACCGCCTGTCCGCCGACGGATACCCGGCGGATCGTGCCCTGGAAATTTCGTCCTATCTGGCGCAGTCGACCGACCTTGCGCCCGAATTCGACTTGCTCGCCGCCGCCTGCGAGAAGCGCGGCCTCGCTTTCAAGCCTGTAGAGCTCGACGACGCGGTGCCGGTGCTGGCAAAGGCCGATCCCGCAACAACGCTGGTCTGGACGCTGACCGACGGCATTGCCTATTTCCGGGGCGGCGCTTCGCCGGCGCTGGCGCGGCTGAACGGGCTGCGCACCATCGGCGCCGACGATTCGCTGTTTGCGCTCTGCCAGGACAAGTTCCGCTGCGGCGCCGTGCTTGGCGCGCTCGGCCTGCCGGTGCCGCAAGCCGGCCTGGCGCGCAACGGCGAATGGCTGGTCGAGCCGCCGGCCTCGCCCAAGGGCTGGTTCGTCAAGCCGAAGCGGCTCGGCGCCAAGATCGGCATCTGGCCGGATTCGCGCATCACCGATCTCGGCCATGCGCTGGAGCTTAGCCGGCGCGTCTTTTCCCATTACCGCGACGACGTCGTCGTCCAGCCCTATGTCGCCGGCCGCAACGTGCGCGCGAGCTTCCTTGGGCTAAAGCCCGAAACCGGCATCGAGGCGCTTGGTATCTTCTTTGTCGATTCCGGCGGCGACTTCCAGACCATGGCCGACTCGATGGCGCTTTATGGCGAGACCGGCCAGGCCGCGAAGGATGCGGGCACCTATGTCGAGCCGGAGCTGGAGGCTGTCGGCGCCAGCCAGCCGGCGGCGGATCGAAAAATCCGCGCCATCGCGCAAAAACTGATAAGCGGTCTCGGCCTGAGAGATGTCTTTTCCGTCGACCTCAGAGTCGACGCTGACGACACCGTCCACCTCATCGAGTTCGAAGTCTGCCCCGGCCTGCCCTGCTTCGATTTTCGCGACTATTGCCGCAGGGAATGGGGCATGAGCCTCGCGGATGCGATGGCTGAGACGGCGGCCAATAGGCTCTTTCGCTAAACGCCCTCGACCAGCACGATCTCGCCGTCGGCCACTTTCTGGCGAATGGCGGCGGCGCGCTGGTATTCCGGCGAGTGGTAGCAGTCATGCGCCACGGCCAGCGATTCGAACTCGATGATGACGTTGCGGGCGCGGCCCGGCCCTTCGGCCTTTTCATGCTCGCCGCCGCGCGCCAGGAATTTCGCGCCGAAGCGATCGAAGGCGAGCTTCGCGGCGGCGACATAATACTTGTATCCCTCGGCGTCGCGCACATCGACGCGAGCGATCCAATATCCCTTGGGCATTGCGTTCCTCCTGTTTGCGCGCACGGAGCGAGGACCGGTTCCGAAAGTCGCTCCGGTGAGGCAGCTGGTGGTTTTTTCGAGAACCGGAGCGGAGCGTACTTAAAGTACGTGAGTACCGGAAGCGCAGAAAACGCGCCGGAGTAGAGTTTCAGAACCGGTCCTCAGGCCGACTGCATCTCGGCGATTATCGCCTCGGCCGCGGCGCGGCGGTCCGGCGCCTTGACGATCGGCCGGCCGACGACGAGATGGCTGGCGCCGTTGCGGATCGCCTGCGCCGGCGTAACCACGCGTTTCTGGTCGCCATGGTCGCTGCCCGACGGGCGGATGCCCGGCGTCACCACCGCCAGGTCGGGGCCGACGATGCGGCGCACCGCTTCGGCCTCTTCCGCCGAGCAGACGATGCCGCCCATGCCGGCATGCAGCGCCTGTTCGGAGCGCCTGAGCACCAGCGTGTGCGGGTCGTATTCATAGCCGGCGTCGATCATGTCCTGCTCGTCCATCGAGGTCAGCACCGTCACACCAAGCAGGCACAGATCGCTGCCTTTGGCCGCCTCGACAGCCGCTCTCATCGTTTTGGGATAGGCATGCAGCGTCAGCATCGAGACACCCATTTTGACGATGTTCTCCACGCCCTTGGCCACGGTGTTGTCGATGTCGAGCAGCTTCATGTCGAGGAACACTTTGGTGCCGCCGCTGGCGAGCTCCCGCGCGAAGTCTAGCCCGCCGGCAAAGGCCAGCTGGTAGCCGATCTTGTAGAAGGAAACGGCGCCTTCGAGCTCGCGTACCGCCGTCTCGGCCTCCTTCAGCGTCGGAAGGTCGAGCCCGACGATCAAACGGCCCCGCATCGTGTCTGCCTCCGCGAAATTGATCACACCTCGATCCGGGTCGACAGCATGCGCGAGGTTTCCATCAGTGTACGGCATAGGCGCTCCATCGATTGGTGTAGTCTGGCGTCCCTGAATTGTCCGTCCTCGGCGAAGGCTTCGTCGGCCTCGGAGACTGAGCATTCCGGCGTGATCACCTCCATCTGGCAGCGCACCAGCACCGCGCGCAGATGGTTGATGCAGCGTATGCCGGCGAACTTGCCCTCGGAGGACGAGCAGAGCCCGACCGGCTTGCCGGCAAGCGGCCTGAAGGTGCGGCTGCCCTCACGGCGTATCCGGCTCACCCAGTCGATCGCGTTCTTGAGCAATGGCGGGATCGAGCCGTTATATTCGGGCGTCGCGATCAGGACCCCGTCATGCGCCGCGATCTGGCGGCCGAGCCTGAGCGCGTTCTCGGGGATGCCTTTTTCCTTTTCGAGGTCCTCGTCCATGATCGGCAGCGGATAGTCGCCGAGCGAGATGCGCGTCACTTCCGCGCCCTGCACGGCCAATTCCTTCTGCGCCACATCGGCGGTCCGGCCGCTATAGGCGCCGGTCCGGACCGAGCCGGCGAAGACGAGGATTCGTAGGATCACTGCCATGGGCCTGCTTCGCCAAGGGAGTAGGGGAGTAAGGGAATAGGGCAGTAGGGATAGTGCGGAAACTGAATGTTCATTCCCTATTCCCCTACTGCCTTACTCCCCTACTCCCTTAACCCTAATGCGCCGCGCGGCGATAGATCCACAGCTGCGTCGGCGGGATGTTGCGGAAGATGAAATCGAAATGCTCGACGGTGTAGTCGCCGCGCCCCGCCGGGATCGGCGACAGCGGGCCGTAGGTCAGCTGCACGATCGGCCGTCCGGCGGGAATGCGGTCGAGCAGGCTTTCGATATAGGCGATGCGCTGGGCGACCGGGAAATTGAGCAGCGGCACGCCGGAGACGACCGAATCGAACACCATGTCGCGCTTCTCGCCGAGCGTGGCATTTAGATTGAAGGCGTCGCCCTCGATCACGTTGACGCCGGGATAGAGCCCGCGCAGATGGCGCACGAAGTCGGTCGAATATTCGACCGCGTAGAGATTTTCCGGCTTTACACCCTGGGCGAGGATGGCGCGGGTGATTACGCCGGTGCCTGGCCCCACCTCAAGCACGGGCAGGCCAGATCTCGGATTGACGATCGAGGCCATCTTGCGGGCGGTGACGGAACTGGTGGGGACGATCGAGCCGACCGTTTTCGGCTTGTCGATCCAGCCTTTGAAGAACTTCAGCTCGTCGTCGAATTTTTCCGCCAGCGCTTTGCGCAATCCGGGACTACGTGCCATCAGAGCTCTCCTCAATGCTCGCCCCCCGATCCGCTACTTAGCAGGTGGGTGGGACAAGGCAAGGCGTCAAGCTGGCATAAGATGTTGCTGACGCTTGGGAAGCGGATCGCCCTCCCAGGCCGTGCGCAATGCTGGCGTGTGACGATCAGTTTTCGCCGAACGACTCGAAGAAGTCCTTCATGCGGGCGAAGAAGCCGCTCGACTGAGGCGAGTTGTCCTTCGAGGAGAGCTGCTCGAACTCTTCCAGCAATTCGCGCTGGCGGCGCGACAGGTTCTGCGGCGTCTCGACCGCCGTCTGGATGTAGAGGTCGCCGACATT
Organism: Mesorhizobium sp. M2A.F.Ca.ET.039.01.1.1; assembly: GCF_003998035.1. Lineage (NCBI taxonomy): Bacteria > Pseudomonadati > Pseudomonadota > Alphaproteobacteria > Hyphomicrobiales > Phyllobacteriaceae > Mesorhizobium > Mesorhizobium sp. M2A.F.Ca.ET.039.01.1.1. The sequence goes on from NZ_RZRY01000367.1 coordinate 5,668, forward strand.
GGCCTGGCGCAGCACCGGCATGCCTTTGCCCTTGAGGCGGAACTGGCGGCCGTTCTGCGTGCCTTCCGGCACTTTCACCTTGGTCTGCGTGCCGTCGAGCGTGGTGACCTCGAAGGAGCCGCCAAGGGCGGCCGTCGTCATCGAGATCGGCACTTTGCAATAAAGGTCTGCGCCGTCGCGCTGGAAGAATTCGTGCGGCTTTACCGCCAGGAAGATGTAAAGGTCGCCGGACGGCCCGCCGCGCAAGCCCGCCTCGCCCTCATTGGCCAGCCGGATGCGAGTGCCGTCCTCGATGCCGGCCGGGATGTTGACCGACAGCGAGCGCTCCTCGGTGACGCGGCCCTGTCCAGCGCATTTCGGGCAAGGGTCCTTGATCGTCTGGCCGCGGCCCTGGCATTGCGGGCAGGTGCGCTCGATCGAGAAGAAGCCTTGCGTGGCGCGCACCTTGCCGTGGCCGTGGCACATCGAGCAGGTCACCGGCTGCGTGCCGGGCTTGGCGCCGCTGCCGGAGCATTCCGAGCAGGAAATGGAAGCCGGCACGTGGATCTGCGCGGTCTTGCCGGAAAAGGCCTCTTCCAGCGTGATTTCCATGTTGTAGCGCAGGTCGGCGCCGCGTTCGCGGCCGCCCGACGAGCGGCGCTGGCGGCCACCCATCATGTCGCCGAAAATATCCTCGAAGATGTCCGCGAAACCGCCGGCGCCGAAGCCGTGCGCGGCGCCGTTCATGCCGCCCTCGAAGGCGGCGTGGCCGAAGCGGTCATAGGCGGCGCGCTTCTGCGGGTCCTTCAGCGTCTCGTAGGC
>NZ_RZRY01000368.1:0-6442 GCF_003998035.1 Mesorhizobium sp. M2A.F.Ca.ET.039.01.1.1
CTGCGGAGCTGGTACGAGCCGGCGGTGGCGCCGGGAAAAGGCGTGCCCTTGAAGCCGGGCGATGTGACGCCGGGGCGCTGCGCGAGGGTTTCGAAGGCGCTGATGGGTGTTTTTTAGGTTTGAGCGAGGCGCCGAAGCTGCTGATCTCCCCCCTTGTGGGGGAGATGTCCGGCAGGACAGAGGGGGCGCGAAGGAACGCGGCGCTGGCAATGCCTGGACGCCCACCTATTGGTAGTGGAGACATGGATACCGCTGATACGCTGGCGGGACAGCGCCCCCCTCTGTCCTGTCGGACATTTCCCCCACAAGCGGGAGATCGGCTAATCGCCTACCTCTGCCCCAATCTCGCGCTTTCGATCGCGATGCCGAGCAGCGCCTGCCTGGCCAAGGCCTCCGACAGGTCCGGCCGCTTGCGCGTCTGCAGCACGGCCGTCTGCAGCCGGCTGAGCGCCCGACCGAGCGCCTCGACGTTCCAGCGCTCCAGCGTCTTTTCCACCAGCTTGCGGCGCGAGAAGAAGACGGGCGGACGGGCGCCGGCAACGACCGAGGCGGCGTTGCGGCCGCCGCTCTCCATCTGGCCGCGCATCACCTGGATCGCCTGCAATTGCCGCATCGCCGAGGACAGCACCAGGAACGGATGGCCGCCGGACTGGCAGTGACGGGTGAAGGCGATGTCGAAATCGCCGACCTTGCCGTCCAGCATGGCATCGACCGCGGCATCGAAGGAAGCGCCGGAGACGTCGCCTGACAGCGCGTTGATGTCCTCGATGCCGATCTCCTTGCGGCCGTGCGCGTAAAGAACCAGCTTCTCGATCTCGCCGCGCGAGGCGAGGCGGTCGCCGCCGAGATTGCGTCGCAGCGCCTGCCTCGCGTCCAATGTCATCGACATGCCGGCCTTGCGCAATTCGTCGTCGATCACCGAATCCAGGTCGCGGGCTTCATCGGCATAGCAGGGCAAGGCGATGGCGTTGCCGGCGGCCTCGACGATAGCCCTGAGGCCCGTGCCCTTCTTCAGGTCGCCCGCCTCGATCAGAATGACGGCGTCGCGGGCGGGCTCGGTGGTCAGCGCCTTGATGTCGTCGGCCAGCGCCTTCTGGCCGCTGGCGTTGCGCACCCAAAGCAGCCGCCGGTCGGAAAACATCGGCACGGTGCGAGCCTCGTCGAGCAGCCGGCCCTCGTCGCGGTCCACCTCCGCGCCGTCGAGCTTGACCACCGAGAACGGATCATCGAGCGGCAGTCCGGTCTTCGCCGCGAAGGTCTTCGCGCGCTCGGCGACAAGGCCGCGGTCGGGACCGTAAAGCAGGACGATTCCCATGGAGGGATCGGGCCTCGCCAGCCACGAATCGACCTCGTATCCTTTCTTCTGTGCCATGCGGGGTGAGTTAGCATGAGGCGGGGACGGAGTGAACGGAGAAGCGGCGGGCCTCTCTTCGTCATTCTCGGGCTCGACCCGAGAATCCATGCCGTGACTTCTACCGCGGAGCACAACGGTGCAGAATATTCTGTAACCGCGGCAACGCCTTGGCGTAACGGCATGGATTCTAGGGTCTGCGCGCGTCGCTCCGCTCCTTGCTCCGCCCTAGAATGACGACCGCAAGATAGCGTTCTGTCACGCCCCCCTCTGCCCTGCCGGGCATCTCCCCCACGAGGGGGGAGATTGGCTGCTTCGGCCGCTGCGCATATCCCAATTACCTTTTCTGGCTCCAATCGCCCCGCAAACTTCCGCCAAATTGCGCGGGGCGCGAAAACATAGACAAGAAATTTCGTCGCCATATCTGCATCTTGAGCCTGCGCGCCGCATCGGCTTGCCGGGGCCGGCGCCGGGGAGGAAGGCCCCGCCCAGACCCGGCGAATTGGCACTGGTCTGGCGGCGCGGATGTGCAAAGATCGCACCGGCAACATTGGAGGATGTGAGCTCATGGCCGATGCTGGAATGTTGCGCTTTCATGTGCCCGAGCCAGAGGTGCGGCCTGGCGGCACGCCCGATTTCTCCAATGTGACCATTCCCAAGGCCGGCTCGGTGCCGCGTCCCGAGATCGACGTCGATCCGCGCACCATCCGCGACATGGCTTTCTCCATCATCCGCGTGCTGAACCGCGCCGGCGAGGCCGTCGGGCCATGGGCGGGGCTGCTCAGCGATAAGGAATTGCTCGAAGGCCTGCGCCATATGATGACGCTTCGGACCTTCGACGCGCGCATGCAGATGGCGCAGCGCCAGGGCAAGACCTCCTTCTACATGCAGCATCTTGGCGAGGAAGCGGTGAGCTGCGCATTCCGCAAGGCGCTTCAGCCGGGCGACATGAATTTCCCGACCTATCGGCAAGCAGGTCTTCTCATCGCCGACGGCTATCCGATGGTTTCGATGATGAACCAGATCTATTCCAACGAGGCCGATCCGCTGAAGGGTCGCCAGCTGCCGGTCATGTACTCCTCTAAGGAGCACGGTTTCTTCTCGATCTCGGGCAATCTGGCGACGCAATATATCCAGGCGGTCGGCTGGGCGATGGCCTCGGCGATCTCCAACGATTCGCGCATTGCCGCCGCCTGGATAGGCGACGGCTCGACGGCGGAGTCCGATTTTCACGCGGCGCTGGTTTTCGCCTCGACCTACAAGGCTCCTGTCGTGCTCAATGTCGTCAACAATCAGTGGGCGATCTCGACCTTCCAGGGTATCGCCCGCGGTGGCTCCGGCACGTTCGCCGCGCGCGGCCTCGGCTTCGGCATTCCTTCGCTGCGCGTCGACGGCAACGACTACCTCGCCGTGCACGCCGTGGCGAAATGGGCGGTCGAACGGGCGCGCGCCAATCTCGGACCGACACTGGTCGAATATGTCACCTACCGCGTCGGTGCGCATTCGACGTCCGACGATCCGTCGGCCTACCGGCCGAAAGCCGAGTCCGACGCCTGGCCGCTCGGCGATCCGGTTATCCGGCTGAAGAACCACCTCATCCAGAAGGGCGTCTGGTCCGAGGATCGCCATACCCAGGCGGAGGCCGAGATCCTCGAAACGGTGATCGCAGCGCAGAAGGAGGCCGAGGGCCACGGCACGCTGCATGCCGGCGGCAAGCCGTCAACCCGCGACATGTTCGAGGGCGTCTATGCCGAGATGCCTCCGCATCTCAGGCGCCAGCGCCAGCAGGCAGGGGTCTGACCATGCCCAGGCGTACCATGATCGAGGCGATCCGCGACGCCATGGACGTGTCGATGGGCCGCGACAACAAAGTCATCGTCTATGGCGAGGATGTCGGCTTCTTCGGCGGCGTGTTCCGCGCCACGCAGGGCCTGCAGGCCAAATACGGCAAGAGCCGCTGCTTCGACGCCCCGATCAGCGAATCGGGCATCGTCGGTTCGGCCATCGGCATGGCTGCCTACGGGTTGAAACCCTGTGTCGAGGTGCAGTTTGCCGACTATGTTTATCCGGCCTACGACCAGATCGTATCGGAGGCAGCGCGGCTGCGGTACCGTTCGAACGGCGACTTCACCTGCCCGATCGTGGTGCGTATGCCGACCGGCGGCGGTATCTTCGGCGGCCAGACGCACAGCCAGAGCCCGGAAGCGCTGTTCACTCATGTCTCCGGCCTGAAGGTGATCGTGCCGTCCAATCCGCATGACGCCAAGGGCTTGCTGATCGCGGCGATCGAGGATCCCGACCCGGTGATCTTCCTCGAGCCGAAGCGGCTCTATAACGGGCCGTTCGACGGTCACCACGACAAGCCGGTGACGGCCTGGTCGAAGCATGAGCTCGGCGAGGTTGCCGAGGGCCACTACACGATCCCCCTCGGCAAGGCGGCGATCCGCCGGCCCGGATCGGCGGTCACGGTGCTCGCCTATGGCACGATGGTCTATGTCGCGCAGGCCGCGGCCGAGGAGACCGGCATCGACGCCGAGGTGATCGATCTCAGGACGCTGCTGCCGCTCGACCTCGATACGATCGTCGCCTCGGTGACGAAGACCGGACGCTGTGTCGTCGTGCATGAAGCGACGCTGACTTCCGGCTTCGGCGCAGAGCTGGTCTCGCTGGTGCAGGAGAACTGCTTCTACCATTTGGAAGCCCCTGTGGCGCGCGTCGCCGGCTGGGATACGCCCTATCCGCACGCGCAGGAATGGGACTATTTCCCCGGCCCGGCGCGAATCGGGCGCGCGCTCGTCGAAACATTGGAAGCTTAGGGGGAGGCCTGAGATGGGTGAGCACGTCATCAAGCTTCCCGATGTCGGCGAAGGCGTCGCCGAGGCCGAGCTTGTCGAGTGGCATGTCAAGGTCGGCGATCTCGTGCGCGAGGACACGGTTCTGGCCGCCGTCATGACCGACAAGGCAACCGTCGAAATCCCGTCACCGGTTGACGGCGAGATCCTCTGGCTCGGCGCCGAGATCGGCGACACGGTGGCAATCGGCTCGCCGATCGTGCGGCTGAAGGTAGCCGGCGAAGGCAATGTGAAGGCGGCCGCCCAGGCCGTGCCGGAAGAGAAGGCGCCCGCTGCGTCGGCCGAGCCAAAACCAGCGCCGGCACCGGCCATGCCGAAAGCGGCACCAAAGCCAGCCGATCCGCCGGCTAAGGTTTCGCCAGCCGCAGCGCCGAAGGCCGCGCGCCCTGCTGCCGTTTCCGGCGCGCCGCGCGCGGAAGGCGAGAAGCCGCTGGCCTCGCCGGCCGTGCGGCTGCGAGCGAAGGAAGCCGGCATCGATCTGCGCCAGGTTCCGGGCAGCGGTCCGGCCGGGCGCATCAGCCATGAAGACATTGACGCGTTTGTGGCACGCGGCCCGCAGGTTGCGCGCGCCACCGGCCTTGCGCGCAAGGACGGCGTCGAGGACATCAAGGTCGTCGGGCTCAGGCGCAAGATCGCCGAAAAGATGTCGCTGGCGAAATCGCGCATCCCGCACATCACCTATGTCGAGGAGATCGACGTCACGGCCTTGGAGGAACTGCGCGCGACGCTGAACAAGGAGAAGCGCGCCGATCGCCCGAAGCTGACGCTGCTGCCCTTCCTGATACGGGCGATGGTCAAGGCGATCGCCGAGCAGCCCAACCTCAATTCACTGTTCGATGACGAGGCCGGGATCATACACCAGCATGAGGGCATTCATATCGGCATCGCCGCGCAGACGCCGAACGGGCTGGTAGTGCCGGTGGTGAAACATGCGGAGGCGCGTGACCTGTGGGACAGCGCTGCGGAAGTCAACCGGCTGGCCGATGCGGCCAAGGCCGGCACGGCGAGCCGCGAGGAGCTGTCCGGCTCGACCATCACCATCACCTCGCTCGGCGCCATGGGCGGCGTGGCGACGACGCCGGTCATCAACCATCCGGAAGTGGCGATCGTCGGCGTCAACAAGATCATGGTGCGGCCGGTCTGGGACGGCACCCAGTTCATTCCGCGCAAGATGATGAACCTGTCGTCCAGCTTCGACCACCGCGTCATCGACGGCTGGGATGCCGCGGTGTTCGTGCAGCGCATCAAGGCGCTGCTCGAGACGCCGGCGCTGATTTTCGTGGATTGAAAATGACCACGGTCGCAAAGACCCCCTCACCCGGATTGCCAGCCGAATTGCGAAGGGCAATGCGGGGCAATCCGACCTCTCCCCGAGGGGAGAGGTGGTCGCCGGCGACTCCGCTGTCCTCTTCTCCCCTCGGGGAGAAGGTGGCCGCGAAGCGGCCGGATGAGGGGGTCTCCAGGGAAAGCCAGCGCCTCACTCCGCTGGAACACCCCTCATCCGTCTCGGCGCTGGCGCGCCGATCCACCTTCTCCCACAAGGGGAGAAGGGGAGGCGCGCCGCGACGTTCGCCATCAAGAAGAGCGTAAGCCCATGAAAGAAATCTCCTGCAAGCTGCTGGTCATCGGCGCCGGTCCGGGCGGTTATGTCTGCGCCATCCGCGCCGGACAACTCGGCGTCGATACGGTGATCGTCGAAGTTGCGAAGCCCGGCGGCACCTGCCTCAATGTCGGCTGCATCCCGTCCAAGGCGCTGATCCATGCCGCGGAGGAGTTCGAGAAGATCGCGCATATGGCCTCCGGCAAGGATCCGCTCGGCATCAAGGTCGCCGCGCCGACGCTGGACCTCGCAAGAACCGTCGCCTGGAAGGACGGTATCGTTAGCCGGCTCAACAGCGGCGTGGCCGGGTTGTTGAAGAAGGCCAAGGTGAAGACGGTGCAGGGCTGGGCGACGTTCCGCGATGGCAAGACGGTCGAGGTCGAAACCGAGACCGGCACGCAGGTCATCCGCGCCGAAACGGTGGTGATCGCCAACGGCTCGGCGCCGGTCGAGCTGCCGTTCCTGCCTTTCGGGGGACCTGTGATTTCGTCCACCGAGGCGCTGGCGCTGAGCGACGTGCCGAAGAAGCTCGCGGTCGTCGGCGGCGGCTATATCGGGCTCGAGCTCGGCATGGCCTTCGCCAGGATGGGCGCCAAGGTCACGGTGGTCGAAGCGTTGCCGCGCGTGCTTGCGCAATAT
>NZ_RZRY01000369.1:0-6423 GCF_003998035.1 Mesorhizobium sp. M2A.F.Ca.ET.039.01.1.1
ACCTGAAGACGCCGCTCGCCGCGATCATGGGCGCGGCCGGCACGCTGAAGGAATTCGCGCCGGCGCTGCCGGAAAAGGATCGCGCGGAGCTTCTGTCGACGGTCGTCAGCGAGTCGGAGCGGCTGAACCGCTTCATCGCCAATCTGCTCGACATGACCAGGATCGAATCGGGCGCGATGGAGCCGAATTACGCGCTCCATTATGTCGGCGATGTCGTCGGCTCGGCGCTGAACCGGGCGCAGAAGATCACCGCCGAGCACACAATAGAGACCGACATTCCGGCCGACCTGCCGATGCTGCGGCTCGATCCCGTGCTGTTCGAGCAGGCGCTGTTCAACCTCCTCGACAATGCCGCCAAATATGCCTCGCCCGGCTCGATCATCCGGCTGCAGGCCTGGGTCGACAATGGCGCCGTCATCCTGCAGGTAATGGATGAGGGGCCGGGTATCCCACCGGGCGACCTGGAGCGGATATTCGATACGTTCTACCGCGTGCGCAAACGCGACCAGGTGCGTGCCGGCACGGGCCTCGGCCTGTCGATCAGCCGCGGCTTCATCGAGGCGATGGGCGGCACGATCGCGGCGGCCAACCGCACCGACCGTCCCGGCGCGATCTTCACCATCCGCATGCCGGTGCCGGCTGACTTGCCGGCGCTCGGCGTGCCCCTTACGGATGATGCGGCATGACAAATCAGACCGTGTCGATATTGGTCGTCGACGACGAGCCGCCGATCCGCAAATTGCTGCGCGTCGGCTTGGGCAGCCAGGGCTATACGGTCTCCGAGGCGCCGAACACCAAGGCGGCGATCGAGTTCTTGCAGACCGAACGGCCGGACCTGATCCTACTCGATCTCGGCCTGCCCGGCATGACCGGCCTGGAGCTGCTCGGCAAATGGCGCGGCGAGGGTCTCGACATTCCGGTCGTGATCCTGTCCAGCCGCACCGACGAGGCCGGCATCGTCTCGGCGCTCGAGCTTGGCGCCGACGACTATGTGACCAAGCCTTTCGGCATGAACGAGCTGGTCGCGCGCATCCGCGTGGCGCTGCGCCACAAGTTCCAGCAGCAGGGCGAGAAGCCGGTGTTCCACACCGGCGATCTTTCGGTCGACCTGGTGAAGCGCATCGTCAGGGTCGAGGGCAAGGAAGTGAAGCTGTCGCCCAAGGAATACGCCATCCTGCGCATGCTCGTGCAATATGCCGGCAAGGTGCTGACGCACCAGTTCCTGATGAAGCAGATCTGGAACGACTCGACCGACGTGCAATATCTGAGGGTCTACGTCCGCCAGCTGCGGCAGAAAATCGAGAAGACCCCGGACCAGCCGCGCTACATCATTACCGAGACGGGCGTCGGATATCGTTTGCGCGAAGTGGACGGAAACGAATAAGGTGACCGGCTTTCGCCAATCGCCTCAAAATGAATACCCTCGTTGTGGATCAATCCGCCGACAGATCCGCCGTCCGCGCCAGCGCGCTTCCAAAACCGTTGAGCGAGATGGTGAAGGAGATCGGCTGCATGGTGTCCGCGGCGATAGCGTTGATCTTGAGCGTGGTGGCGTTCTGCAGCAGCGGCGTGGTGTCGGCGTCGAATGTCACCGGAACCAGGCAACCCACCGCCTGGCAGGTGCTGAACTGCAGCGTGCCGTCGAGCTTCTTGTCGTCGATTTCGAGCGCGACGCCGTTGGCCAGCGCAAGTCCGAAAGGCAGCGCCAGCGTGCCCGCGGCGTCCTTACCCGTCTTGGTCGTCAATTCGATCGCCAGCAGCCTCTGGCCGCTCTGCTTGTTGAACTGCTGATGCGACAGGCTGCAGACCTTGTTGGTGCCGGTGACCTGGCAGTTCACCGTCCAGTCGCCATGCGTTTCCGAAAGCGCCGACGCGCCACCCGGCAGTTGCGGCTTGGCCGCCGCGCCGGCGGGCTGGGCGGCCACCTTGTCGCCCTTGTTCTGCGCGGCGAATGCCGGCGGACCGACGATGCCCGCGACGGCCAGCATCGCTATGGCAAACTTATACCTGATTTTCATCGAATCCCTCTTTGCCAACCGGCCAGTCGCGTGGACGGGCGGAGCCGCTGTTAGAGCCGCCAGCCGCCGCCGCCGTCAAGTGCAATGCTGAGGCACGGGCCGGATCTCCTTTGGCATGACAATCGATCAGCTGACCATGGCGCCGCCGGTCGAACACCCTATATTAGGCAGAGGTTCTGTTTTTCATGCGGACAAGGAAGCCATGTCGTCCCGCCGCCTATCGACGTTTCTGATTTCAGCTGTCCTGGCGGCCACCGGCTTGCTGGGCATGGCTTCCGGCGTATCGGCCCAGGTCGTCATCCCGACGAATCGCAACGCATTGGTGCAGCAGAACCAGCTGCAACAGTTGCAGAACCAATTGCAGCGGCAGCAATACCAGCAGCAGCAGCAGATCTATCGTGAGCTCGACCGGCCGACAGCGCGCCAGCCTCAGCCCAACGTGCCGGTATATGATCAGACATGTCGCATGGAAGCGGTCGGCAACACGATTTCGCGGGTTTGCCGCTGACATTTTGTTTTTTTAGTTTATTAGCCGACTTAGTTACCGGCAAAATACCGGATTGCAAGGGCGGTGGTTTTAGAGCAATTCCAGGAAAAGTGTGACACGGTTTTCCGTCAGGAATTGCGTAAAAACAGAAAGATAGAGCGGTTCGCCGTTTCCACAAAACGGTGAGACGCTCTAGGGTTTGCAGGGGGACAGGTTTTTGCCGCGTGGTAGCTTGCGGCGGGACGCTGCTCCTACCGGAATTTGGGATGGCAACAACCAAGAAGAAAGCAGTTCGCCGAGCCAAGAAAGGGCAACGGATCCGCCAGGTGGCGGCGATTCCGTTTCGGTTGCGGGAAGACGGTGGCCTCGAAGTGCTGCTGGTCACCTCACGCACCACGCGGCGCTTCATCGTGCCCAAGGGTTGGCCGATGAAAGGCAAGAGCGGACGCAGGGCGGCAACGATCGAAGCCCAGGAAGAGGCCGGTGTTCTCGGCAAGTCGCTGAAGCAGCCTGCCGGTACCTATTCCTATTGGAAACGCATGACCGAGGGCTTCATTCGGGTGGACGTTTCGGTCTATCTCCTCCAAGTCACGGAGGAACTTGCCGATTGGCGGGAGGCCGCGAACCGGCAACGCGCATGGCTGCCGCCGGCAGACGCTGCCCTGCTCATCGACGAGCCTGAGCTTTCGACGCTGCTCCGGGATCTGACCATTCCAGCGCCCGATCCGGCTTAAACCGTCCTATTCGGTGTCGGGAAAAGGCCGTACCGGCATGCCGGTATAGGCCCACAGCCATTCCCGGGGCAGCGGCCCCTTGTTGCGGTCGCCTTGTTGCGACTGTTCCCATGCATGCGCCAGAATGCCGACCGACCGCGACAAAACGAACAGGCCGCGCGTCAGCGCCGGGGGGAACCCGAGCTCGCCATAGATGACGGCCGTCGTGCCGTCGATGTTGAGCGGGATCGTCTTGCCCTTGCGCGCGGCGACTTCCGCCTCGATTGCCCCGGCAATGTCGGCAAAACGCCCACTGACCACGCCGCGCGCGGCGAATTCCCGCGTCAGCTCGATGAGGCGGGGCGCGCGCGGATCGACCGGGTGGAAGCGGTGGCCAAGCCCCGGCACATAGCCTTTCTCCTCGGCGAAGAAACGATCGAGCCGCGTCTTCACTGCCTGGGCAAGAGGCGTGCCGCCATCCATCGCCGCGGCGATATCGCCATAGAAGGAAAGCGCCTGCTCGCCGGCGCCCCCATGCACGTCGCCAAGCACGTTGATGGCCGACGCCATCGCGTTGTTGATGCCGACGCCGCAAGTGGCGGCCATGCGGGCGATCGCGATCGACGGGGCCTGCGGACCGTGGTCGACGGCCGCGCCCAGCGCAATGCCGAGCAGTGCCGCCTGCTCTTCGCTTGGCAATTCGCCGCGCAGCATCAGCCAGATCATCGCCGGGAAGCTGACGCGGCCGATCAGATCCTGGATCTCGTAGCCGCGCAGCCGGATGACGCCCGGCCGCATCTCGATGATGGACGTTTGCCACCATTCCTCCGCGCGCCCGCGGCCGGTCTTTTTATCTTCGCTCATGCCTGCGCCCTCGACGTACCGCGCCCGGGCAAGGCGGCGAACACCTCGTCCGTATGCTCGCCAAGGCGCGGCGGCGGTGCCGTTGGCGTGGGCGCCACGCCGTCGACCATGAAGCCGCCGCGCACCACCGTCAGCGGCCGATCCATGCCGGACATGCCCTCGAACGAGGAAGCCATGCCGCGCTCGGTGACCTGAGGCTCCTCGAGCACCTGCGGGATCGTCAGCACCCGCCCTGCCGGCACGCCGGCACGGTTGAGTTTCTCTTCCCACGTCGCCGCCGAAGCGCTGCCAAGCGCGTCCTCGATCAGCACCTTCAGCGCTGCCCGGTTCTGCTTGCGCGTCTCGCGCTCGGCAAAGCGTGTATCCGACGCCAACTCCGGCCGCCCGATCAACCCGCAAAGGGTCACGAATTGCTCCTGCTTGTTGGCCGCGATGTTGAGCAACCCCTCGCCGGTGTGGAACGCGCCGGAAGGTGCGGCCGTCATGTTCTCATTGCCCATCGGCTTTGGCTCGACGCCAGCCGTCAGATAGTTCGACACCGGCCAGCCCAGCGCCGACAGCGTGCATTCGAGCATCGAGACGTCGAGAAAGGCGCCCTCGCCTTTTGTCTTCTGCTTCACCAGCGCCGCGGCGATGGCGAAGGCGCCGACCAGCCCGCCCAGCGTGTCGGCCACTGGATAGCCGACGCGCAGCGGCGCCGTTTCCGGCGTGCCGGTAATGCTCATGATCCCCGACAGGCCCTGGATGATCTGGTCGTAGGCGGGATTGCCGCGCATCGGCCCGGTCTGGCCGAAACCGGATATCGCGCAATAGACGAGGCCCGGTCGGACTTCCTTCAGCTTTTCATGGCCGAGGCCGAGGCGATTCATCACCCCCGGCCGGAAATTCTCGACCAGCGCGTCGGCCGTCGCCACCAGGTCGAGGAAACGCTCGCGATCGTCGGGCTTCTTCAGGTCGAGCACAACAGATCGTTTGCCGGAGTTCTGCGCCAGGAACGAGGCCCCCATACCGGCCTGGTTGAGTTCAGGCGAGGCGCCGAGCTGGCGCGCAAGATCCCCGCCCGGCGGCGCCTCGACCTTTATGACGTCGGCGCCGAGCAGCGCCAGCTGGTAGGCGCAGTAGGGACCCGCCAGCACATTGGTGAGGTCGAGGACGCGGATACCGGAAAGCAGGTCTGTCATGATGCTCCAACCCGGTCAGGCATCGCCCGGCACATGCTCCGGCCCGCGCCTGCGCCGGTGCTCGATCCAGGCCCAGATATGCGGCCCGACAAGGCCGATGAAGGCGAGCGTCAAAAGCGTCAGCGACAGCGGATGCCGGAAGAACACCGTCCAGTCGCCGTTTTCTATCGTCATCGCGCGGCGGAACTGCGTTTCGGCAAGCGGTCCCAGGATCATGCCAATGATCACCGGCGCTGTCGGGAAATCGAAGCGCCGCATCAGGAAGCCTGCCGCGCCCAAGAGATAGAGGATCGCGAGATCGATCGGGGACTGCGAGATGCCGTAAGTGCCGACGGTGGCGAACACCAGGATGCCGGCATAGAGCTGCGGCGCCGGGATCTTCAGGAGCCGCACCCAAAGGCCGATCAGCGGCAGGTTGAGGACGACCAGGATGACGTTGGCGATGAACAGGCTGGCGATCAGGCCCCAGACCAGATTGGCCTGCGTCGTCAAAAGCAGCGGCCCCGGATTGATGCCGTAGCTCTGGAAGGCCGACAGCATGATCGCCGCGGTCGCCGAGGTCGGCAGGCCGAGGGTCAGCATCGGCACCAGGACGCCGGCGGCCGATGCATTGTTGGCGGCTTCCGGCCCCGCGACGCCTTCGATGGCGCCGACCGTGCCGAACTCCTCCTTATGCTTCGAAAGCTTCTTCTCGATCGCATAGGACAGGAAGGTCGGGATCTCGGCGCCTCCGGCCGGCATGGCGCCGATCGGAAAGCCGATCGCGGCGCCCCTGAGCCAAGGCTTCCACGAGCGCGCCCATTCGGCCGCCGTCATGTAGAGCGAACCTTTCAGCGGCACGATCTCGTCCTTGCCGGCATAGCGGCGCGAGGCCATGTAGAGCGTCTCGCCGACGGCGAACAGGCCGACCGCGATGATGATGACGTCGACACCGTCGAGCAATTCGGCCGTGCCGAAGGTGAAGCGCGGCTGTCCGGTCTGCAGGTCGACGCCGATCATGCCGACGACAAAGCCGGCGAACAGGCTGGTCAGTCCTCGCACCGACGACGAACCGAGCACCGCCGAGACGGTGATGAAGGCCAGCACCATCAGCGAGAAATATTCGGCCGGCCCGAACTTCAGCGCGTATTTGACCACGGTCGGAGCCAGGAAGGCGACAC
>NZ_RZRY01000036.1:0-22160 GCF_003998035.1 Mesorhizobium sp. M2A.F.Ca.ET.039.01.1.1
GTGTACAGGTGTGCTCGTAACCAGAACCGAAGCTGAAGACGCTGCCGCAGCCACGACTGCTTGAGAAGTTCCGGCTATGGCGAGAGCTGATGTCATCGGGGCCGGTACCGCTGAAGGACCGGGTCGCGTTGAAGCTCGGAGGTCTGAGTTAGACCAACAGAAGGCCCCCAGGTGGGTCGCGGTCCCGGCACCCGTCAGTTTTGCTCGCTTGGGGAAGTTTCTGCGCGGTGGCTGCGCCGATGACCGAAAAGATACGGATGCGGGTCGCAGTTGAGGTATGCGTACGCTGAAGGCCGCGGAATGAAGCGTCGCGTGGGCCCGTAGTGGTCGTTATGGTGATGCGATCAGTTCAGGCCGCGGCGGTCTGCTGACCGGCCAGCTTCTCGGCGTCGCGCAGATTTTTCCATTCCCAGGGCAGCAGTTCGTGCAGGCGGGAACTTGGCAGATCAGAGATCCGTGCGAGAACGTCGGCGAGCCAGGCTTTTGGGTCGACGTCGTTCAGGCGGCAGGTGGTGATGGACGTCAACATGACGGCAGCCCGGTCGGCGCCGCGCTGGCTCCCGGCAAATGTCCACGCACGCCTTCCGAGCGCCACGCCTCTCAATGCCCTTTCGGCGGCATTGTTGGTCAGGCAGATTCTGCCGTCATCGAGGAAGCGTGCGAAGTCGGCCCAGCGCGACAGCATATAGTTCATCGGCTTCAGGACGTCGGAAGAGCGCGAGAAGGTACCGCGCTCGCGCAGCAACCATTCGTGCATGTCATCGAAGAGCGGCTTGCTCTTTTCCTGCCGCACGGCGCGCCGCTCAGCGGCTGTCTGGCCGTTGATGGCGCGCTCGATGTCGAAGAGCGCGTCGATGCGCTTGACGGCCTCCAGCGCCGTCGGGGAGATCGGTTTGCCATTCCTCTTGCCCTCGCGGGCATTTTTCTCGACGTCGGCCAGTTCGAAGAATCCCCTGCGTGCATGCGCAAAACAGAATGCGGGCGTGATCGGCTGCTCTTTCCGCTTCGGATCGAAGAGCGGATTGAAGCCGCTATAACAGTCGACCTGAAGGACGCCGCCGAACCGGGACAGATGTTTTTGTGGGTGCTCACCACGTCGGTCGCTCGAGGCGTAATAGACCGCCGCCGGCGGCGCGGCGCCGCCGAATGGCTGATCGTGGCGCACATACGTCCAGATACGGCCTGTTGTGCATTTGCTCTTTGCCAGGACGCGGATCGTCGTGTCGTCACCATGAAGGCGCTCGGCCGCGAACACATGAGCCTCGATCAGCTTGAAGAGCGGCATGAGGGCAAAGGTCCCATGACCAACCTGATCGGCCAGGGTCGAGATCGGCATGTCGATGCCTTCGCACTTGAAGCGCGTGCTCTGCCGGTTGAGCGGGATGTGCATGCCGAACTTGTCGAAGAGGATGGTCGCCAGCAGCTGTGGGCCGATGAAGCCGCGCGGCGTGACATGGAATGGCGCCGGCGGCTGGGTGATCGCCTCGCAATCCCGGCACGTAAATTTCTCCCGGACCGTTTCGATGACCTTGAAGCGGCGCGGGATCTCCTCCAGCGTTCCGGTCACGTCCTCACCCAACTTGGACAGCCGGGATCCGCCGCAGCAGGCGCAGGCAGTCGGAGGCTCGATGACGACGCGCTCGCGCTCGATATTCTCTGGCCAGGGTTTACGCACTGGCCGCTTGCGCGTGAAGGAACGCACGCTCTGGGTCTTCGCCGCCGCGGCGGCTGCGGCAAGCTCATCCTCGGTCGCCGAGGTGACGAGGTCTTCGAGTTGCAATTCCAACTGCTCGATCAGCCGTGCCGTGCGCTCGGAGCGCTGCCCGTAGAGTTCGCGTTTCAGCCTCTCGATGCGCAGCTCGAGATGCGCAATCAGCGCCTCGTTGTCGGACAGCATGGCCTGCGCGTTGGCGGCTTCAGCCTGCCAGTTGGCAGCATCCGCGACAGCCACATCGCGTTCAGCCTGCAGCGCCTCACGCTCGGCCAGCAGCGCCATATAGGCGCTGGCAAGATCCGAGGGAAGATCAACCGGCTGCGAAGTCATGCGCCGATTGAATCACATTTCCTTGTATTTTCAATTAAAAAATGCTACCCAACCCGAGTTGGACGCCATGTTTCCTGAGGGTTTCGCCAGTCTATCCCAGACAACAGATAACTCAGCTGCGCAGGAGATACTGTCACTACTCCGCCCTCAACTGTTGGCCAGATGAAGCGACCGCGCTCAAGCCTTTTTGTGAACAGGCATGCTCCTTGGCCATCATGCCAGATGACCTTCAACAAATTTCCGCGTTTCCCCCTGAAGCAAAACAGGTTGCCTCCAAGGGGATTATGTTTGAGGACCTCCTGCACCCGTAGCGCCAGCGATGGAAAGCCACATCTCATATCGGTGTAGCCTGTCGCCAGCCACACGCGCACGCCTTCTGTCGGGATCATCGCAGCATTTCCAGGCCCTGCAAGATCCGCATCAGGACACTTACGTCGACAGTGCGGTCAACGATCACACGCCGGCCGTTTGCGCCGACGATTTCTATCCGGCCATCGGCAGACACCGCTTGGCTGGTAGCCGGCACCTCGGAGTGCGATCGCGCAGGAGCCAGCTCTTCCGCCTCCACATCGCGCACACTGTGACCGACCACACCCATGTCAATGAAGGCGATTGGTGCGGTCTCGGATCGGCCACCCAATGTCCGTTCCTGGGCTTGCTTCATCCAGATGTGCAAATGGTTCGCGTTCATGTCGTGACGCCGCGCGACAACCGCCACCGGATCACCGGACTCCTGCACCTCACCCACGATCGCCAGCTTCTGCTCGACCGTCCAGGAGCGGCGCGTCCGCCGTCGGCCCGCAGCCGCCGGCGGCGCAAGAGCCGCGGGCGCGCTCGCCTCCACCCTCGACGGCGGCTCCATAGCCAGATACTTCATTGCTAAGTGTCCACTTAATCTAAGCGGACACTAACGCCACAAGGTACGCGTCAGTAGGCGGCCTTCAGCGTAGGCGTACGGAAGAATCCGGGGAATTTCCGATTCCTGACCCACGGGGCCACTCCCGTCGTGTATCGCACAACGAAGGTGCAGGCGGCAATGCGCCCAGATGGAACCCCACTATATCTCGATTGCAAGCCAGTTTCGGGCTGAGCGACATCTGTGGCTTTCGTCCCAACAAGAAGCGTTCCAGGACCGCTATTCTAAGCCAGAACGATTCGGCGCTCGCGAAATACGTGTAGAGGAGCGCCGCCACTTCATAGGCGCTTACTACATAGCGGACACGGACACCGGTTGCCCGAGGTTATCGGTCCCTGGATGCCAGATTCAATCATTGAATTTGATGCGCAGCATGATGTTGATGCCCCATTCGTTATTAGCGCGCCGGCGGGAACAGTGGGCGCCTCCGCCTTACCCCCATAAGCCGTACCCTCATAGGGCGCGCGAACCGGGCACTGCTTGTGCGGCACAGCTGAACCATGGACGCCTGCCGAGGGTGCCCACCAACCGCAGTTCCCCAGTTGCGAAGCCCTCGAGGCCACCCCGTTTTTATGTTACGCCGTCGCAATCGCCGGGTTCGGCTGTTCGGCCGGAACACCCCAATTGCTCGCCATGGAATGCCAATGCATTACGCCAGACCCGCGGTCTGTTGCGCTGATGAAAGGCTTCGCGCCTGACAAATTGCCTAAGCCCAGCCAAGATTTTAAACAAATCGGCCCCCAGTTTCCGCGAGGGATGAACGTTCAGCAGGTCAACGATTTGGAGCTTAACGGGAAATGGCATCTAAAGCTGTGCTCCGGGTCCTGCAGGCTCACTGAGGATGGGGGAGCGACGCGGCCACAGATGCGATCTTGAGCGTAACGACACCGGGTGTGGAACTCGCAGCCGGATGGCCGGTACATCACGCTTGGCACTTCGCCCTTGAGCTCAATCCTGTTGAGCACTGCGTCTGGGTCCGGTTCGGGATTGGCCGCAAGCAGCGCTTCGGTATAGGGATGGCTTGGCTGATGGAAAATACTCTGCGTCGTGCCGACTTCAATGAAGCGGCCGAGATACATGATTGCCATGCGGTCAGTTATGTGGCGCACTACATTGAGGTTGTGCGTGATTATCAGGATCGCGATGCCTAGTTCGTCCTGCAGGCGAGTGAGAAGATTTAGCACCTCGCCTTGCACCGAGACATCCAAGCCCGCGGTCGGCTCATCGGCGATGATCAAGTCCGGATTGAGCGCTAGGGCGCGCGCCACGCTGACGCGCCTGGCTTGACCACCGGAGAGTTGATGAGGATAGCGGCCAACAAAATCGGCCGGCAAGCCCACCATCCGCAGGAGGCGCGTCGCTTCAGCTCCTAAATCGCGATCCTTCAGCCCATGGATGCGGAAAGGCTCGGTCAAGATCGATCGCACCGTCAGCC
The DNA here is from genome assembly GCF_003998035.1 of Mesorhizobium sp. M2A.F.Ca.ET.039.01.1.1. Lineage (NCBI taxonomy): Bacteria > Pseudomonadati > Pseudomonadota > Alphaproteobacteria > Hyphomicrobiales > Phyllobacteriaceae > Mesorhizobium > Mesorhizobium sp. M2A.F.Ca.ET.039.01.1.1. The sequence continues at coordinate 4,396 of NZ_RZRY01000036.1, forward strand.
TGGGCGAAAGTGAACCGATCGGATCCTGAAACGTCATCGCCATGCGTCGCAAGTAGGGCTTGCGTTCTACCGCACTGAGGTCCGTGAGTTCCTGCCCATCGAAGCTGATGCTGCCGCTCACCGCCCGCTGCAGGCCAATCATCGTGCGAGCGACGGTGGATTTTCCGGAGCCGCTCTCGCCGACAAGGGCCAGCGTCTCACCCTTGTGAATTTCAAAAGAAACACTGCATACCGCGTCGATGAAAGGCGCATTTGTCCCGGTCGCGAGCGCTTTAAGCGGCCCCATCGTGCGGAAGCGGACGCAGAGGTCCCGAACACTGACAAGGGCACTCATGCCGAAACTAGTCGATTTTCTTCGAGCAGATGGCATCGTGCCGTCTGCCCTGGGCTGATCGGGCGATCGACTGGCTGTTCCTCGAGACAGCGATCATATGCCTGCGGGCATCGCGCGCTGAAGATGCACCCCTTCTTCAAGCCCAGGAGGCTGGGCACCTCGCCGGAAATGGTCGGCAATGTGCGTGTGGTTCGTTTAAGCCGCCCCGGGTCGCACTCAAGCAGGGCGCGGGTGTAGGGATGAGCGGGATTGCGGAATATGCTGCGCACATCGCCTTGTTCGACCACTTCGCCGGCATACATGACGACGACCCGGTCGCACAACTCAGCCACAGCTCCAAGATGATGGGATACGAAGAGGACGGAGCAACCGATCTCCCTTTGGAGATTTTTGAGCAGATGGATGATCTGGACTTCAAGTGTCGCATCGAGCGCAGTCGTCGGCTCGTCGGCGATGAGGAGCACGGGTTTTACAAGCAGCGCCATGGCTATACATATCCGCTGACGCATGCCGCCGGAAAAGTGGTGCGGATAGGCCCCGATCCGGTTTTGCGGATCCGGAATTCCGACCCGGTGTAGCATGTCGATGGCACGAGCACGCTTTTCACTCCGGCTTTTTTGCTGGTGGTGCTGGATGTCGATCATCTGGTTCTCAACGGTGCGCACAGGATTAAGCGCAGTCATTGGATCTTGAAAAACCATGGAAAGTCGATCGCCAAGCAGGCTACGCTGCGACTGAGCCGGCATCTTCAGCAGGTCTCGCCCTTCAAACAGGATCTCGCCACCTGTGACATCGGCATTTTCCGAAAGCAGACCCATCACCGTATACGCAAGCGTCGACTTTCCAGATCCGCTTTCGCCGACAACGCCGACCACCTCTGCGGCTGCGACATTAAGCGACACGTTTCGCAGTGCATGAATGCGCCCCTCTGGTGTCCCGAAATCAAGATGGAGGTGACGTATCTCCAGGAGGGGTGTGGTCGATTGCGATGACCGATCGTGTGGTATCATAGATCTTTCCGCAGCTTTGGATCGAACATGTCGCGTAGCGCCTCACCCAGGAATGTGAAGCCCAGCGTTGCGAGGACGATTGGAATACCACCGCCAACCACAAGCCACGGCGTCTGCTGGATGTAATTATAGCCGTCGTTGAGGATTGCTCCCCAATCGGGCGTGGGTGGACGTACGCCCAAACCAAGGAAGCTGAGACCGGCCTCCACCGCGATTACCGCGGGCACGTCCATGCTCACGAGGATGAGAAGCGGGCCGATAACATTAGGCAGTACGTGCACTGCCAGGATGCGCATCGTGCCAGCGCCCAGAGTGCGTTCTGCGGCGATGTATTCACTGTTGCGTAGCGCCTCTGTCTGGGTCCTCACGACCCGTGCATAAATGGGCATAGAGGTGATTGCGATAACAAAAATCATGCTGGCCAGGCTGGGTCCAAGTAAGCCGATAATCGCCAACGCGAAGATGATGCCCGGAAAGGAGCGGATCGTATCGAATAAAAGAAGGAGCAAATTGTCCAGCCACCTCGGTCCGAAGCCTGCGATCAGACCAAGCACGAGGCCGGCTGCCAGCGAACTGCCTAGCGAGGCGAAGGCGACAAGCAGCGGGACGCGGCCGCCCATCATGACGCGCGAGAATGTGTCGCGGCCCAGTTGATCGGTGCCCAGAAGAAAAAGTAGTGACGGGTCCGCCAAGCGCGGCCCCACCATGATGCGGGTCGGATCATGTGTAATGATGATCGGGGCGAAGATCGCGCTTGCGAAAACGATCGCGACCAGCGCGGCTCCAAGGACGCCAAGACGGTTCTTGCGCAGTTGCCGCACCGTCTTACGGAAGCTGCCGGGTGCTAGCTCTGGGCCAGTTTCGCCGCGGAGCGCTTCAAGGCTCGCCATGCTAAAGTTTCTCGCGGGTTCGAGGATCAAGAGAGGCAGCGATCAGATCGGACGCCGTCGTCGCCAAGACAGTAACAACAGTGGTGACTAGCACGGCCCCTATTACGACTGCATAGTTGCGCGTGTTGACCGCCTGTACAATCAAGGCACCGATACCTGGTCTTGCGAAAACGACCTCGATAAAGACAGCTGACGAAAGCAACCACGCTATGCCCACGCCGAGGATCGTCACTGTCGGCAGGATCGCAAGCGGCAGCGCGTAATGCAAAACAATGCGCCATTCGGAAATGCCGAAGGAACGGGCCATTCGCACATGGTTTTCACCCAGGATCTCCATCATGGATGCCCGTACCAGCCGGGAGATGTATCCAACCCAGCCGATCCCGACGGCGAAGGCTGGCAGAATGAGATGAACAAGGCCGTCCAAAAAACCCTGTCCGGCTCCGACTGCTGGTAACCAATGGAGCGTGACAGCGAAGATCAGGAGTGCGTAGACAGCCATGACGAACGAAGGAATCGCGATCGTGGCGACTGCCATGATCGCGACGATCTGGTCGATGACAGAATTACGCCTCATGGCCGAATAACAACCGAGCGGCACCGCAATCGCCACCGCCCACAAAATCGAGACGAAGATTAGTTCGATAGTATAAGGAAGTTGCTCGAATATTATGTCCGCAACCGGACGTTGGCTCAACACATCAAAACCAAGATTGCCTTGCAGCAGCCCTTCGAAGAAAATGACGATCTGCACGGCAAGCGGCTTATCCAGCCCCATCTCCCGATGAAGGTGCGCTATCATTTCAGGCGTGGCGCGGGGACCTAGCAGAGCAACGGCTGGGTCGCCAGGCACCGCATGGATCATCATGAACACAAGGGTCACCGCGATCACCGTAATGGCGACCGCGAGGAAAACGCGTTTCAGTAGATAGATCCACACAGTTCACGCTCAAGCTTAAGCCGGCTGGAAATCGATATATAATGGGGTTCCATCTGGGCGCATCGCCGCTTTCATTCGCGTCTTCCGATATAGGATTGGATTGGTCTCATTGGTCAGGAACCGAAATGCGCCAGAATCTTCCATCAAGTCCTGCATGTCCTCGTAAACCTTTGCCCGCTCGTTGGGATCGTTAATGGACAGTCCCTTAGCGTTTAGCTCGTCAAAGCGTTGGCTGCGGAAGCGTTGCCAGTTCCATATACCCACTTGATCTTGCACGAACCAAGTCACGTAGTCGTACGGATCCGGCAGTCCGGAGAAGGTCATAATAAAGAGCTGCACGTCCTTCCAGCTGTCTCCCTCAGACTCCACGCCGAGTGACCAGAATGTCCCGGGATCTCGGGCATTAACCACCAGAGAAATTCCGACTTGGGACAATTGTGCCTGCACCGTCTGAGCTATGGCTGAAGTCTGGCTGTCGTTTGTACAGTCGAGGCTCAATGTCAAACCATTTACCCCAGCCTTCTCGAGAAGCTCTTTGGCTTTTGAGAGATCACCTTCCGGCGGAACCAGAGTCTTTGCGCGATGCCCAACGATACCTGGAGGAATAATACCCGTGGCCGCAATTGACTGACCGTCATACGCGGTATCTAAAACCTGTGGTACATTGATCGCCCATTGGATCGCCCTGCGGACATTTATGTCCTTCAGTTTGGGATGATCCATGTTCATGCCGATCCATGTATAACGGGTCGATGCCCTTTCCGCGATCTCCGTGTTGGCGGGCGGATTGCTCTTGAACGCCGCGAGAGAGTCCAAACCGACTACGGTGAAATCGACGTCGCCCGCCTGATAAGCACGTTCCGCTGCCTTAGCGTCCGGAATAGGCAGGATACGGATTTCGTCGAAGCCCGGCTTGGGGCCTGACCAGTCCGGATTTCTCGTGAGAAGTGCGTACTGGTTGGGCTTCCAGTCAGCCAGCACGTAGGGACCTGAGAATGCTGGCGGCTTCACACCGAAATTACCGCCGTCCTTGGTGGCTTTCCTTACCGCAGCCTCAGAAACGATTTGGCCGACGGCATAAGGCAGCGGAACAAGCCAAACAGCCGCAAATGGCGCGTTGAACACGATAACACCACTGTAGTCGTCCTCCACCTCGACGTGATTTAACGAGCCCCATTGGGGCTTGATGGGTGAATTGAGCTTGATGACGCGCTCGAAAGAGAACTTAACATCCTTGGCCGTCAGCTCGCCGTAATCGCCACTAAATTTTATGCCTTTCTTGAGGCGAAATCGGATATGCGTGGGATCAACCTGCTCGATCTTGTCTGCAGCCTCTAACTCCCAGCCCCATTCGGTGCCGGGCTTATATCGCGTGAGCTTTGAATAGATACAGTTTGTTAGGTCTACTTCCGCCGCCTGCCCGAGGAAAGCGGGATCCAGCGTGACCAGGTCTCCACTGGAACGCACCTCGAGCACCTTGCCTTCGGCCGCCCAGATGACTTGAGACAAGGGCATGCCAGCAGAGATTATGCCACCGCTTAGCGCGGCTCCTGCCCTAAGAAAGGTGCGGCGGCTTACACTTTGCATCATGTCCTCCATGGCTGTTCCCCTTGCCGAGCGACTTGCCGAGGCGTCTTGCCGTGGCCGCGGCGCCCGCGTTCCTTGCTCGGGTGTGTTTCTCTTTGGAATATACTATGGGGCAGCCAAGCCGCAGGCGGAAAAGATACCGTCAGGCATAAATTCTGTTTATGTCATGAGCTCTCGGCCTAGTTGCCGACGCAGCACTCTTTCCTTCAGAAGTTGCGGAGATGGCGTGAACCTCACTGCTGGTTGGAACGCGTCAATACCTACTATCTCGTTGTAAAAAGCGACATTTGAACCCCGGCCGAGCGGGACCAGTACCGGTCAGTTTAAGTCCCGAGCGAACTCCTTGACGTCGTCTCGTTCAAGTAAAAGCTTGTCGCCTTCCTTCGCCACGATATGTGTCTCGATGCGCCATACGTCGCGCAGCGCGCGGACAGTGGCCGAGAGCGCAATATGCACGTTCCAGTTACCGCGGGCGTACGACTTTTCCCAGTTGGAGGTTCCGCGCGCCGAGCTCGGATCGTCGGGATGCATGGTAAGTGTGTCACTGTGCTTAGCCGAAATGACCATTCCGGTGTGCGGATGCACCACGGTCCCCGCGTCGCTCGCCATCCGGAAAGTTGTCTCGCCCGTGGCTTGGTTGGTGATTACCTCGCGACAGAAAGGTTTACCAGGCTTAATAGTCTCTGTTGCCATCGGCCGAGCACTCTCTGGCTTCAGAAACGGTACAAGTTTGGAGTCTACGGCATTCGCTTTGCGCACCGGCAAGATAAGCCTGCTGGCCGCACAATGTATTGATAGACTTGCCCTCTCTGGACTAGGAAAGACAATAGGCCAATGGCTGGTGGCGATGGCGAGCCTTATGCGTTGCCCTTTTTCAAAGCGTTGCCCGCAAGACCGCAGCTTCAGGCGTATTGCTTCAGCCTTACCGGGCGTCATTGGCTTCAAATCGAGGTCGTCGTGGCGATGGGTCAAATTCAGAATGCCATAGCTCACACGGGTGGCCGAGCCGTCCTTAAACACGAGCGAAAGCGTGGCCGATAGGATTGCCACTGCTTTGTCGGAAGAGAGGGTTACCTCAAGCTCGGGGAAGCCGAGAAGGTCTACCTCCTCCAGAAGAGGCTCGGTTTCGAATACCAAGGCGTTTCCGGCTTCCATGCGCTGGTCGATGGGCTGGTCCGGCACTGCGCCATACGCGCACCAAACACCGGATGATAGCCCCGAAGTGGACGGTGAACAGATCGTAAGAACAGCATCACTGCCATCTCCTTCGGCAAGAAGTCCCGGTGAGAGCGACAGCCGTCTTTCGACAATGCTCGCCGTCGGCCAGGAAGGCTCAGCGATCCAACGGCCTGGCCGCTCGTCGTAGATGGCGGCGGGGGGCAAAGGATCCTGAATCCACGCGCGCAACATCGGCTCGTCCTCAACGCCGGTGTGGATGGCTTTAAGATGCTGGTCCCACCAGCGCAAGCATTCCTGGAGAAAGCCGATGCGAGGCCCGGGCATGGCGATGTGAGGATACTTATGAGCCCAAGGGCCGATCAGGCCTTTGCGAGGTCCCGGCAGGTTCTCGAGCATGCGCAAGATGGCGTTGGGATAGGCGTCCGCCCAGCCACCCACCGCGTAGACAGGAATCTCGATGTTGGAATAGTCCTCGCAGATAGAACCATGCTTGTAGAAATCGTCCCGACGCTGGTGCGCGAACCAGTCTTGCAGCCAGATCCCGTTGCCGTTGAGCCGCTCTTCCCAAATCTCACGCCAGCGTTCTCCCACAAGAGCTGGATCGGGCGGGGTCATGGCAATCGCCCAAGCCGCTGCCCCCCACATCAAATTTTCGCACATAAGCGCGCCGCCGAAATAGTGACATTCATCCCGGTATCGATCGTCGGTCGAACACAGCGAGATTATCGCCTTGAGGGCTGGCGGACGGCGGGCAGCAACCTGAAGGCTGTTGAACCCGCCCCAGGAGATGCCAATCATACCGACACTGCCTGAGCACCATAATTGCTTCGCCAACCATTCGATCACGGCAAGACAGTCGTCCTGCTCTTGTTTGAGATATTCGCCCCTGCAGACCCCTTCGCTATCACCCGAACCGCGCATGTCCACGCGCACACCTGCATAGCCATGCCCGGCGAAGTATGGATGGGTGAGTTGGTCGCGCTCCACAGTCCCATCCCTCTTTCGATAGGGCAGGTATTCGAGGATGGCGGGGACCGGGTCCGCCTCGGCGTCCTCCGGCAACCAGAGGCGGGCAGCGAGCTTTACCCCGTCCGGCATCGGGATCCAGACATTCTCGATCTCGCGCACTTTGCGGGGGAAGTCGGTAACAACGCGGATGTCATCCATGGTCCAATCCTCATATGCGTTCGCGCTTGCCGAACTGCCCTTGAGGTTCAGCAAGAAGGCGGCGGGTAACCTGCTGGAACAAAAGCGGTGGCAGGGATACCCGTGTTCGTCGAAGGGGGACCGGCGACCAAGTTGCGAGCGCCGTCCTCGTCCTCACCTCGAATAGACGACGAGGCTGAAGAGTCGCAGACTGAAAAGCTCGCGACTGGCATAAAGCCGATTCATATCAAACGTTGCGCTCGCTAGCCTTAGTCCCGAGTGACAGGTTTCGCGCAGACTTAGGTCAACTTGGCTCTCGCATGGAGCGCGTCAAGGCTCGGCCCAACACCCGAGCGGCGGGATGTCATGGTGGCGTGAGACCGGTCGCCTCACCGAGCCTAGTTTGCCATCAACTTCCCATCAGCCTATCTGGGGCACCTCTCAGCCTTTAGTGATAGCCCGACAAATCTCGCAATGGAGATCCGTATTCCGCGGTTGCGCAGGATCGTCACGCATCGTCCGGCTATACGACTTTATTTGACTCCGGCCAGCCAGCGGATGTTCTTCCCGCAACCGCGACCGGCCGGCGGATGCAGGCGGATCAGCGGCGGTTAATGCGCCAAATAGCAGGCCATGGCCCGTTTTCCCCAACGAGATCTCTCTCTAAAACCCGAACGTCCAAGTTATCCTTCACGCCACGATTTTAAGCTCTTAGGTGGCTCCGCACCCGACGCACCTGCACCAACATTCCACTCCCCCAAATCGATACGCTTATATTGATTCTGAAGTGACATCTTACTGACGCGGCAGTTAGTCACTTCCAATGAATTATCCGTCGCTCACATACATGTATAGCCGCCATCAACGGACAGGATGGCTCCCGTGCAATAGCTTGATGCAGGGCTGGCAAGAAACAGCACCGCGGATGCAACTTCATGGGACTCGCCCATTCTTCCCAGCGGAGTCTGCTCTAACCATCGATCATACTGAAATGAGCTTTCATTCCTCGGGGAAATTGTCATCTCTGTTGTAACATATCCTGGAGCTACCGCATTTACTCGCACATTATGCTTTGCCCAGGCACAGGCCAGCGACTTCGTCATCATGTGAATGGCGCCCTTACTGGTAATATAGGCGGTGTTGTTCTGTGGCTGCGTCACTATCATGCCGCACATGGATCCGATGTTCACGATGTTGCCCCAGCGACGGGCGATCATGTGCCGGCCAAAGGCCCTCGCACACCAAAATGCAGCATCCGAATTGACCCGCATCGTTGCCAGCCAGTCCGCGTCGGAAGTGTCGAGGGCCTCGGTTATCCGGGCTATACCGGCATTGTTAATAAGGACGTCGATCGGCTGTTCGGCATTCAGTTCGTCGGCGAGCGCCGTAACCGCATCCGGCTTTGCCACATCGATGCCGCGATGACTTGCCGCGATACCGCATGATGCGAGTTTGGCCGCAGCGGCAGCAGCGCTATTCGCGTCCAAGTCCGCGATGACAATTGACGCGCCCGCTTGGCCGAGAGCGTGAGCGATTTCAAGCCCGATACCGCGCCCCCCTCCGGTTACAATTGCACGCTTGCCGGACAGGTCGAATTTCTTCAGATAATCCATGCTGCCTTTGATCCAAGTTTGTATGTTGGCCTCGCCCCAATAAATTGACCGGGATCATGATCCCGATACGGGTGGCGCCCGTTGTTGCTTTTGCGGGTCTGTGCCACTCTGCCGGCTATCATCACTAAAACGGCCCCGCGACACGGATACGGAATGACATTGTCCAGCACCGTCCGACAGGGATCAACATTCTGCCGCAGAAACAACCCGTATAGGCAGCCTGGCCAATTGGCTTGCAATGATAGGCGCCAGCAATTGTCCTGAGAATGCGCAAAAGGATTCGCTGGCCGTAAACCCAGCTTATGTCCAGCCGCTCATGCGCAAGATCGCGAATACGCTACCTTCGCCGGCCATAACGCAAGCGTCTAGTTGCCAAACTTGGACCTCATGCTCAGGCGACCATGCTCATAGGATTTTCAATATAGCTCTTAAATATCTGCAGCAACTTTGCTCCGAGCACGCCGTCCACACAGCGATGGTCGATGGAAAGGGTAACACTCATCACCGTTGCGATGGCCATTGAACCGCTCTTGACGACTACATGCTGTCTGCCCGCACCGACTGCCAGAATCGTAGCGTGGGGGGGATTGATCACGGCAGCGAACTCTTTGACCCCCATCATGCCCATGTTCGAGATCGATGTCGTGCCGCCTTCATATTCTTCAGGCTTTAGCTTGCGATCTCTCGCGCGTTTGCCGAGGTCCTTCATCTCGGCGGAAATGACTTGAAGTGTTTTCTGTTCAGCCTTGCGTATGATCGGCGTGATCAGACCGCCTGCGATCGAGACAGCTACCCCTATGTCGACGTGCTGGTGTTTAAGAATAGCGCCCTCGGTCCAGGAGACATTCGCGTCCGGAACGTCACGCAGCGCAAGCGCCAAGGCCCTTATCACCATGTCATTGACGGACAACTTGTAGACCGGCAGTCCGTCCGCGGCCCTAGGCGCCGCACCGTTGAGTCGGGAGCGCAGTCCTAGAAGCTGATCGATCTCGCAATCCACTGCGACATAGAAATGCGGAATGGTTTGCTTCGAGGTCAGCAGACGACGTGCAATCGTCCTTCGCATCCCGTCGTTAGGTATGCGTTCATATGATCCGCCCTCAAACAGCTTAAGAACAGCGTCGTCCTTGGCACCTTTGCTTCCAGACGACGCTGCAGGAGCAGGGCCTCCAGGCGCGTCGGACCGTTGTCCAGGGGCTGCGGCAACCGAACCAGCTTCAGTCTTTATGGCAAGAACGGCGACCAGGTCCCTGACTTTTAGACCGTTAGCGCCTTCCGGAACGACAATCCTTTCCAGAGTACCGCCGGCAGCGGCCTTGATCTCTCCTGTATCGCTACCGCTTGATACTTGAGCCAAAACATCTCCGGCCTTTATGTCGTCCCCCTCGTTGAACATCCATTTTACAATGGTGGCTGCTCCCATATCGGAAACGAAGGCCGGCATTCTGACGTTGATAGGCATCGGCTCTACTGTGGCTTTTGAGGTATCTAGCGGGCTAGCGGTTTGCGGGTTCGGGCTGCTCTGCTTGGGGTACGAAGCGGAAAAATCTTCGAGCTGAACGGATGTTGGGGCTAAGAAGGCTCAAATGCTCACAGCAACAGTCCTCCGTCGATCGCGATCTCCGCCCCGGTAATGTAGCGGCTCTCGTTCGAGAGCAGGAAGAGAACGAGGTCGGCCACCTCGTCGACCGTCCCGGCCCGCTTGAGCGGAATGAGCGCGTACTGGCGCTCTCTGTCGGACGGATCCTCGGCGAGCAGCATGTCGGTTTCCACCCACCCGGGGTGGATAGAATTGACGCGGATTCCTGCTGGCGCAAGCTCTAGGGCCGCGCATTTTGTCATGCCTCGAAGGGCCCATTTCGTCGCGGAGTAGGCCATACAAGTTCGACTTCCGCGCATCCCGGCGACAGACGAGATGTTTACTATTGCGCCACCGCCGGATGCCTCGATCAGAGGTGAGACTTCCCGCATACCGAGGAAGCAACCCAACTGATTCACACGGAAGTGCTTTTCGAAGAGCGCGACGCTCGAATCCCTCATTGGCACGGGTTCATAAATCGCCGCGTTGTTGACCAGACCATGAAGTCCCGTCCCCTCCCCCTCCAGACAGCGGATCAGGCTTCGCCAGTCTTGCTCGCTAGTGACGTCGAGATGCACGTATGACGCTTTTTCACCAATAGTCGCTGCAAGTTGTTCGCCCTGCTCGTCTAGGAGGTCGCCGATGACAACCCGCCCTCCCTCCGTTGCGATTTGGACGGCTTCCGCCGCACCTTGACCTCGAGCTCCACCAGTAATCAAAACCGTCTTGCCTTCGAAGCGTTTGTCCCGCGTCATGGTAGTCCTACAGCAACGAGCAGTTGACTCCGAATACTAACCAATGGGTATGCAGACGTAAGCAGCCAGGAGTGGCACTTAAATCGCCGGAGGTTCTGAAGTTTAGTCAGATAAGTAACGAACCGTGATTCTTTTCTACTGCCCGGTGTTGATGCGACAGATGACGATTCCGACTTCCGTCGCTGACCCTTCATCAACAAGGATTTCGGCAACCACGCCTGCGGTCTCCGCCTCTATCTCAATGTTAGTTTTTTCCGACTCCACTTCGGCTAGAATCTGACCCGGAACGACCGAGGTGCCGACCGAAACATACCACTTCGTAAGATCAACCTCGACCGTCGATGCACCCATCTTCGGGATACGAACTTCAAACATGAGCATAGCTCCTTACGGCTAAGATCGCGTCTTCCAGTTGCTGCGGCTTCGGCAGAACAGCAGCTTCGAGCGCAAGATTGAACGGCATAGGAACGTCAGCTCGCGTGACACGCTTGATCGGGGCCTTGAGAGATGAAAACGCCAGCTCCCCTATTATTGCGCTCAATTCGGCGGCGAACCCACAAGTACGGTTCGTGTCGTCGTAGATTACGACGCGGCCAGTTTTCTTGACGGACTTCAACAGCCCTTCCCTGTCAAGCGGCAAGAGAGACCGAGGATCCCACACTTCGACGCTGATGTTTTTCTCCTGGGCGAGGCGCTCAGCGACAGCTAGAGCCTCGGGCACTAAATGCCCGATAGCAATGACTGTGACATCGGATCCTTCACGCTTAACGTCACCGCAACCGAAAGGGACGGCATAGATTTCCTCCGGCACCGGACCCTTTTGCGGAAGCGACATGGCTGATGCTATGAAAACGACGGGGTCGTCTTCGCGGATCGCCTGGATCATGAGGCCCTTGGCGTCGTAGGCATTCGAAGGGCAAACAACCTTGAAGCCAGCGTGTAGGAGGTACGGATAGGGATTGTCTGAGTGCTGGCCCGCGTTTCCACCCCGCGATCCAGACACCATAAGCGTGTAAGTGATTGGAAGATTTGCTTGACCTCCTAACATCAATCGCATCTTCGCCGCTTGATTGACTAGCTGGTCGAATGCGACGTAAATCAGTGAGGGAACTTGAAACTGAACGATTGGGCGCAAACCGGCCAAAGCCGCCCCCGTAGCGAAGCCGGTGAACGCTGCCTCGGAAATGGGTGTGTCGAGTACGCGGAGATCGCCGAAAGCGCCATGGAGGCCTTTCGTCTCACCGCGAATTCCACCTCGAATGTCCTCCCCGATAATCATGACACTCTCATCTGCCCCCATGGCCTGATGGTAGGCTTCGTTCATGGCCTGAAGAAATCTCAGCTGTCTCACGGCTCTACTCCCCATGCCGGAGTGTTCGGATACGGCACGGCATACATGCAATCGAGAGCCTCGGCCGGGTTCGGCGGGGGGCTGCTCCTAGCGAACTCGACGCCCCGATCGATCTCAATGTTGACCTCGGCATCGATAGCTTCAATGTCTTCTTGAGCGCACAAGCCACTTTCCATCATACGCGCCGCCCAGATCTTGATAGGGTCCCGCAACTTCCAGCGATCGACTTCCTCTTGAGATCGATAGTTCATCTTCATGTGACGCTCGCCTGTATAATGCCCAAAGTAGCGATAGGTTTGACACTCAATGAACGTTGGGCCTTTGCCGGTCCGAGCGCGTTCCGTAGCAGTGAGAGCAGCGTGATAAACGGCCTCGACGTCCATGCCATCGACGCACACACCAGGCATTCCGTAGGATTGGGCGCGAACGTAAGGGTCTAGGATCGTGACTTCTTTGAGAGGCGTCGAGATCGCGTACTGATTGTTCTCGCAGACGAAAATGACAGGAAGATCCCAAATCGCCGCGAGGTTCATCGCCTCGTGGAGGACCCCTTGGTTGATTGCTCCGTCGCCGAAGAATGAAACAGCAACGCGGTTTTCGCGAGCAGCTTTGAATTTGTGAGCCGCACCACAGGCTATAGGGGCTCCAGCGCCGACGATACCATTCGCCCCAAATATTCCAATCCCGACGTCAGCAATGTGCATGGATCCGCCGCGACCCTTATTGTATCCGCCCGTTCGCGCGAGCAGCTCAGCAAACATTCTGCCAACGTCGCCGCCCTTCGCCAGTGTGTGGCCATGCCCTCGATGGGTACTTGTGACGATGTCTGAAGTCGTGAGTGCGCCGCAAATACCAACCGCAACCGCCTCTTGCCCGCTGTACTCGTGACATACGCCGGCGATCTCGTTGTCATCGACTAGGGTGACGACCCGGTTCTCAAACTGCCTGATACGCGCCATGTCGTAATACAAGCTTCTCGCGAATTGAGCAGGCATAATGTTAGACGTCGACGCCTCTATTTTGTGTTCCAAGTTGATCTACTCCGGTCAAACCCGTTGTCGATGTGGCTACTCGATACCTATCGCCGACCAAGATTGTCGCGGCACGCAAGCCCAGAATAACTCTTTTCGAATAAACCATATTCCGGGCGTCTCGTAGACTGAAAGGATGGCGTCGGGTATAGACCTGATTGATATCAAGCCTCACAATCTTCACCCGAGGTAATCGCTTCTCGCCGTGGACCGGTGGCCGCGCATGAAGTACGAGAACGCGGCCAGCGAACTCAACGTGACGCGTTAAGATCCGCACATGACAGAACCTGAAAGGCAACTGTAGCAGTGCCGCGAACCGGGTTCCTCCCTATGCAGCAGCGGCGTGAACTGACCGCCCAGTTCTGTCCACCCAACTTTTACTGCCCGGATCGGCTGACGCGCCGGCGGTTGGCTTCGCGATAGGCCTGCTTAAAAGGCTTCCAATTGAGAGGCCGTCTCTCTCAAAGGGAGCTGTAGAGAGGATTTAACGTTTTCCAGTGTGTAAGCAAATGCAGTGGGCCTATCGAAGCGCCAATCCTTGTTGGCATACCCTCCAGAGCCCTCTTTAGGTTGTCCGCGGTGATCACCGAGCCTGCGTAAAGCCAGTTGGCCAAGTCAAGCATGGCGTCATATGCATCAGTTCAGTCGCGGTGCCGCAGGCATCCTTGAAAATCCTGATGCGGTAGTCGCGCGAAATCGCGTCTCACACTGTCGTTTCCAAACAAACCTCGCTTAAGCTCCGAACATTATAAGATGGTCCGCATTCAATCGGCGCAGCAAAATCTCCAAATTCGTGTTGTAGAACGCGCTGGGACGCTGCTTTCGTACAAGGCTAGCTTCCGGTTTCAGGTCCACGATGAATCTCGGCAGCCTGCCCGACGCTATGTGATGGGCGTCCGCCGTTCAAAGCCTCGTGACGTAGCGCGTCTACTCCTCTTGGATCATACCAATTCTGTGTATAGACAATAGGCAGCCCCGCTGCACGGCATGCATCGGAGAGCTGTCTTGGCACTCCGCAGCAGCTCTTCTCGATTGTAGATCGACCATGCCCCATCCGCTTCGATGCAGTCATGTAAATCCACCGCAATGACTACAGTGCGCTTGAACTGATCGGGCAACGTCATGTCGAGAACCTTTCCCCTTGTTCATAATTTACCCAAGGACATCTTCAAACAGCCGCGAGTCGTGATAGAAACGCTCCGAGGTCGATCGTGCCGATGCATGGGCGCACCTTCAATTGTCCGTCCAAACGGCTATTTGCCAATGAGGGCACGGAATGCGCAAGCAACCACGCCGCAATCGCGATTTGAATGCCACTTCCTGGTCAGATGGTTCAATTCTCAGGCCTGTTCGAAGAACTCTACTGCAATCAGCCGCTCTTTATTCCAGACGCTAGTGCTTTGACAGGCGAAAGATTGCTGCCCGACATAGACCATCTTCATGACAAGCTTAAAGCCGCTCGTAGGAGCATTCAATTTTTGCGCTGACACGATGCCCGCAGCGAGGGATCGCGAAAGTCCATCCCATACGCGCCTGGAAAGGGGGAGCCTAACGACCGTACGCGGCCGGCCCGGGCAGCATTAGTCCGAACGGCACGAGAGGAATAGCGGAACGACGTCCACAGGTTCTGCAGTCCTAGAGCAGTTCGCATTTAGGTTGACTTATAGCCTGCGCTTTCCATGTAGTTGTTGCATTCGTTTGGGCTGACCTGGGGTGTGGGCGATGGCGTTGTGATCGTTTGGCGGCACGGTCGGATGCAGTGCTTGAGCTTAGCAAACAGCTTCTCGATTGGATTGAGATCTGGACTGTAGGGCGGCAGGAAGAAGAGCCGCGCCCCAGCAGCTCTGACGATATCGCGGACGGCTTGGCCTTTGTGGGAACCGAGATTGTCGAGAATGACGATGTCCCCCGGCTTCAGGGCTTTGATGAGCTCGGTTGCGACATAGGCACGGAGGGCCTGCGCATTGATAGGGCCGTCAATGACCCAAGGCGCCTCCAACCCGATCATGGCGTAGCGCGGCGATGAAGGTCATGGTCTTCCAATGGCCATATGGTGCGTGGGCCATCAGCCGCTTGCCGCGCACACCCCAGCCGCGCAATGGCGCCATGTTTGTCTTGACCCATGGTTCATCCAGGAAGACCAAGCGCGTAGGGTCAATGCGGGTCTGGTAGCGCATCCATTGCGCTCGCCGGCGCATCAGCTTGGGCTTGAACTGCTCGGCCGGCAGAATGGGTTTTTTAAAACTCTTGCCCTCGCGATGCAGGAAGTGACCGACGCTCGCAGGGTGGATGATGAGACCACGTTCAGCCAGTGCCGCCGTCAACTGATGAAGCGTCACGTTGGCATCTCGCTCGACCTAGCCCAGGACGAAAGCACGATGCTCCCATCGATCAGATAGGGCCGGTGACCGCCCATCTTGCCAGGTGCCGCACTGCCAAGGCGACGCTTGCGCGCCGCCCACTTGATCACGCTCGACACCGCCACCCTCAGAGCCGCAGCTACCTCACGGCTCGTCTCGCCCTCTTCAAGTCGGGCCAGTGCTCGCTCCCGAAGATCCATCGAATAAGCCTTCGTCAGTCCCGACCTCCAACGGTCAGAACATCAAATCTGATTTGCTCATCCTTGGGAATCCCGAATCAGATAAAACGCGAACTGCTCTAGTGGTGTGATGGGATCGCAAAAAGCTTTCGCCCGAGGGACTTGGACATAAAGTGGGTTTAAGACTAGCGAAACCTTTTGCGCATTCTCAAGGCTATTGCCCGCGCCTATCATCAGCAAGATACAAATCCGGCACGCCTTCTTAGACGGCGGGGCCACGAGTGTTTTAATGCGGGACGCCGGTCGTTCCGCTATCGCGGGCGAGGCTCTGAATGGACACTGACGTTCCCGCAAACCGACGCCGCGGAGGCCGGTCTTCGGTGGTTGCGGCACGGGAGGCTGAAAGAAGGCCGCGTGTCTCGACTATCAAGTACGGAATTCGACCTGTGGAGGCCGTCAACGCCGAACAGCTTGAGCGCATTCATCAGGCTTCGCTGGCGATCCTACGCGAGATCGGGATCGAATTCAGAGATGAGACAGCGATCAGGCAGTGGAAAGAGGCGGGGGCGGATGTCCGTGAACACCGCGTTCGCCTCGAGGCCGACATGGTCATGGATCTCATCTCCAAGGCCCCTTCCCGTTTTGAAATGACGTCTCGCGATCCGTCACAGCGTTTCGAGATCGCGCCAGATACAATGACTTTCGGCGTCATGCAGGGTGCGCCAAACATCCGCGATCTTCAGGGCGTGCGGCGCGCATCCACGATCGAGGATCTCCGGAACATGAACCGGCTGACCCAGATGCTGCCCGGTTTCCATATCGCGGGCGGGTTCACCTGCGAGCCGACCGACATCGCCGTGCCATGGCGCCATCTGCACATCAATCATTCGAGCCTGGTGGAAACCAACATGCCTTTCTTCGGTCTGACGACCGGAAAGCAACGTGCCGACGACTCGATCGCGATGGGCCAGATCGTGCATGGCAAGGCATTCATGGATCAGAACGCGGTGATGATCGGTCACGTGTCGGGCAACTCGCCGCTTGTCTGGGATTCGACCATGCTGGAAGGGCTTCGCGCCTTCGCCGACGCGAACCAGGTCGTGCTGCTGTCTCCATTCGTGCTCGGCGCCGCCAACACTCCCGCCGACATCCCCGCCACGATCGCCCAGTTGAATGCGGAGGCGCTCGCCGCGCTGGCCTATACTCAGCTTGCCGCGCCAGGCGCCAAGATGATCTACGGTCAATATTCCGTCTCGGTGTCGATGCGCAGCGGCGCCCCCATGTCCGGCATGCCGGAAGTTACTCTGATCAACGCCGTCATCGGACAACTGGCAAGGCGCTATAACGTGCCGTGGCGAACCACTGCGTCTCAATCCTCCGCCAAAACCTTCGATGCCCAGTCCGGTTATGAATCAGCCATCGCCTACATGTCCGGCGCCAGCGCCTGCTCCAACCTTATGATGCATGCCGGCGGCTGGGATGAAGCCGGTCTGGTGTGCTGCATGGCGAAGTTCATCGCCGATGCTGAACAGAACCTGCTCATCGAGAAATACGCGCGGGGCATATCATTCGAATATTTCGAGGATGCGCTCGAAGCCGTCCGCCGCATCGGACCCGGCGGCCACTATCTCGGAGATTCCTTCACGCTCAAGCGCTTCAAGGACGCGTTCATCGCGCCGGAGATCCTCGACTACCTAAGCTACGAGCAGTGGAAGGTCAAAGGTTCCAAGGACATGGCACAGCGCTGCAGGGAGAAGGCGACAGCAATCATCGCGAGCTACGAGCAGCCGCCGATGGACCCTTCCGTCCGC
>NZ_RZRY01000370.1:0-6421 GCF_003998035.1 Mesorhizobium sp. M2A.F.Ca.ET.039.01.1.1
GGACGGCTGGCTCCACAACGCGTTCCAGAGCGAGCCGCAGGAATGGCAGCGCAGCGGCAGCACCGCCAAGGGCGTGCTGTCGCTGCTCACGCCGCAGCTGAAGTCGCCGCCGAAGCATTCGGTGGTGTTCGTCGGCAATGACGCGACCGGACAGTATCTGTCGTCGCACTATGTCAAGGCGCTCGAGGCGGAAGGCCAGAAAGTCGACCTCGTGCAGTATCCGCCGGATACGACCGACTTCTCGCCGCTGCTCACCCGCATCAAGGGCATGAAACCCGATATCGTGCATTTCTGGTACAACGGCGATTCAACCCTCACCGCCTTCCCGCAAGCCCTCAAGCTCGGCGTGGCCCCGTCCTATTTCCTGTTCGGCGTCGATCCGGGCATCTATCAGGAGCGTAGCCTGAAGGCGAACGTGCCGGTGACGATGAGCTGCGTGCCGGTCTGCTGGGGTTCCTCGCCATACCCCGAGGTGAAGCAGTATTTCGACAAATATTTCGGCCTCGGCGCCGCCAAAGGCCCGCAGTCCTCCGTTTCGCTGCTCTATTACGATTACTTCTTCTGGTACGCCAAGGCGCTGGAGAAGGTCGGCAAGATCGATGATCCGGACGCGGTGGTCGCAGAGCTCCTGAAGTCGGACTACAAGGGCGTCGTGTCGCCTGTGCCGCTTGTGTTCAACAAGCATCATCAGGTCACCTTCGCGACCGAGGTCTGCATGGTCGAACCCAACACATCCGACAAGTTCAAATGCGCGGTCGAGCAGCCGCCGGCCGCACCGCCGCCCGGCGACAACGGCGGCTGAGCCGGCCCTCGACAAAATCCAAAATCGGGATGGGCGGCTATGTTCCGCCCATCTCCTTCCCAGCAGGTTCGCCACCCGGATTTGATGATGGACATTTTTGTGCAGCAACTGGTGAACAGCCTCTCGGTTGCCAGCGTCACCATTCTCATTGGCATCGGCATCACGCTGATCTTCGGCCTGGCCGGCATCGTCAATTTCGCTCATGGCGAGTTCCTGATGGTCGGGGGCATGGCGACCTGGTTCATGGTCGGCACCGGCATGAACTTCTTCGTCGCGCTGGTGTTGGCCGGCCTGCTGGTTGGAGCGCTCGGCTTTGCCGCCGAAAGATGCCTGTTCCGCTTCACGCTCAACCGGCCGATGAACGGCTTCATCATGTCGATCGGCCTCAGCGTGATCCTGCAGCACGCCGTCATCCGCGTCTTCAACGAGTTCCAGAAGAGCATCACCGACCCGGTCGGCCTGGTCTGGACGATCGGCGGCGTGGATATCATCGCCATGCGCGCGATCGTCGTCGCGGTAACGGCCGTGATCGTGGCGATAACTTATTTCGGCATCTCGCGCAGCCGCTATGGGATGGCGTTGCGGGCGAGTGTTTCGGACCGCGACACCGCCGAGCTGATGGGCATCCCGGTGCGCCGCTATGTCACCGGCGTCTTCATCTATGGCAGCCTGCTTGCCGGCATCGGTGGCGCGCTGATGATCTCGCTGTTTCCGATCACGCCCTTCACCGGCAGCGTTATCATCATCCGCGGCTTCGCGGTTTCGCTGATCGGCGGTCTCGGCAATGTCGGCGGCGCCGTCGTTGGCGGTCTCGTGCTCGGCCTGGTCGACGGCCTCAGCGCTGGTTACGGATATCCGGAATGGACCGACGCCTATTCGCTGGTCGTGATGATCCTGATCCTGGTGCTGCGGCCCCAGGGTCTGCTCGGCGGCACGCTCGGCCCCAAGGCATCGTGAGATGTCGATGCCCATGACCGACACCAGCGCCGACAAGACGGGCGCCGCGCCGGAAGGCAGCAGAGCCCGGGATCGCCTCGCGCTTCTGACGGCGGACAACGCGTCGGTTCCCCTGCCGGCCGGCGTTCAGGCGATAACGGCAATCCTGCTGGCGGGGCTGCTCATAGCTTTGCCCTGGCTCGGCCTCGGCTACCGCTTCCTGTCGATCGCCATCACCACGCTCTATACGGCGATCGGCCTCTACGGCCTCGGTCTGCAGTTCGGCCAGGCCGGCATCATGTCGGTCGGCCATGCGGCGCTGATGGGGATCGGCGCCTATGCCTCGGCGATCCTCTCCGTGCAGCTCGACCTGGGCTTCTGGACGTCGCTCCCCTTCGCCATGGCCTTGTCGGCGATCGTCGGCGGCGTCATCGGTCTGCCGACGCTGAGAGTGGGCGGACAACATTACATCATCATCACCTTCTGCTTCTGCGCCCTGTTCGTCATCGTGCTCACCAATGGCGGCACCTTCACCGGATCCGCCACCGGCCTCGATGTCGGGTCGGTCACGCCCTTGCCCGGCATCAATTTCGACAAGCTCTCCAACAATTATTACCTGGTCTTGGCGGCGCTCCTCCTGGCGCTCGCCGCGACCTATCTCATCGGCAATTCGCGCTACGGCCGGACGTTGCGGGCCATCCGCGAGAACGAGCAGCTGGCGCGTTCGGTCGGCATCAATGTCGACCTGCACAAGCTTGGCGTGCTCATGGTTTCGGGCCTGTTCGCGGGTCTGGCCGGGGTGCTGCAACTCTATTACCTGCGCCACATCTCGCCGACCCTGTTCGGCGCTTTCCCGAGCCTTTACCTGGCGCTAATGGTCATGCTGGGCGGCGCCCGCTATCTCTACGGGCCGCTGATCGGCGCGGTCGTCGTCAATTTCCTGCCCGAGGTGCTGAACCTCGATCCGGTCGATTCCCGCATCGCCTATGGCGTCTGTCTGCTTCTGGTGATCCTTCTGCTGCCGGGCGGAGTCGGAGCCGGCATCAAGAACGTCTACTGCGTGGTTCGCGGCGGGTTCGAAAAGCAAGGCGGAGGCTCGAATGGCGGCGCTTGAGGTGAGGGGGTTGCGCAAGCAGTTCGGCGGTGTCGTCGCGCTCAACGGCATCGATCTCGACATCGACACCGACCAGGTTGTCGGCATCGTTGGTCCCAACGGCTCCGGCAAGACGACCTTGTTCAACGTCGTCACCGGAGTCCACCCGGCGACCGCCGGCACGGTATCGTGGCAAGGGCAGGACATCACCAATATCGGCGCGCACCGCATCGCGCGAAAGCGGCTGGTGCGGACGTTTCAGCAGGCGATGTCTTTCCCGGGCCTGACCGTCGACGAGAATGTCCGCATCGCCTGGGAGCAGGGCAGGAGGGGCGGCAGCCGCTGGGCGTCGCCCGCGATGATCCTGGACTTCGTCGGCCTGGCGCCGCTCGGCAGGGCGATCGCCGGATCGCTGCCTTTCGGCAGCCTCAGGCGTCTGGGCCTGGCCGTCGCGCTCGGCGTCTCGCCCGAACTCCTGCTGCTCGACGAACCCGGCGCCGGGCTCAACGACAGCGAAGCCCAGGCCTTCGCGGCGGTCATCGCGCAACTGCCGCCCCAAGGCATCGGCGTCTGCCTCATCGACCACGACATGGACATGATGTCAGACCTATGCGATCGCCTTATCGTGCTCGACTTCGGCACCAAGATCGCGGAAGGCCCGCCGGCCGAGGTGCTCGCCGACCCCAAGGTGCGCGAGGTATATCTCGGTCCCGACAAGAAGGCGGTCGCATCATGAGCCTGCTCGTCGTCGAGCATGTCGATACCGGCTATGGGCCTGTCGCGGTCAATCGCGACGTCTCGCTTACGGTCGGGCAAAACGGGATAGTCACTATCCTCGGCCCCAACGGCGCCGGCAAGACGACCCTGCTGCGTTCCATCGCCGGTCTGGTGAAGCCGCGCCGCGGCACGGTGACCTTCGATGGCCGCGATGTCACCGCACTTCACGCTGATGAGAAGGCCACGCTCGGCGTCGTCATGGTGCCGGAAGGCCGACACGTGTTCGCCGATATGAGCGTGCGCGAGAACCTTTTGCTCGGCGCCTACTGCCGTAAGGACCGGGATGCGGTCGAGGCCGACATCGCCTTGATGGAGAACTATTTCACCATCCTCGCCAAGAAGCGCGGCGCCAAGGCGGGCACGCTCAGCGGCGGTCAGCAGCAGATGCTGGCGATCGCGCGCGGCCTCATGGCCAGACCGCGCATCCTGTTGCTCGACGAGCCGTCGCTCGGACTGTCGCCATTGCTGGTGTCCGAGTTACAGGGGATCATCGTTGACGTGCGCGAGAAATTCCGCGCGGCGGTGCTTTTGGTCGAGCAGAACGCCGGGCTGGCGCTTTCGGTGGCCGAGCAAGGCTATCTGATGAATTCGGGGCGCATCGTGGTGTCAGGCGGCATCGAGGAGTTGAAGCAGTCGTCGGTCATGCAGGAACTCTATCTCGGCAAGAGGGCACAAGCAAAAGGAGCCCTGTAAAACGACTCCGCCACAGCACCGGCTCGAACCACCCGCTAGCCACGTATCCACGATGTCAGGGTTTGAACTTCAGCCACCCCGGTTGCTGTGCGGCGAGGCAATTCGCTGCACTCGATTGAGAGTAGCTACCTTGCTGAGCTCTCGTGCTGGAAGAACTGCAGGAACAATTCGCGCTCGGTGGTGATGTCGAGCTTTTCATAGATGCGGCGGCGGTGGTTCTTCACCGTGCCGACGGTGATGCCGAGCCGCTCGGCGATGTTGGCTGTCGGATGGCCGGCCAGGATAAGCTGCACCAACTCGCGCTCGCGCAAGGAAAGTTCGGGCCATAGGCCCTCCGGTATTCTGGGCCTCTGCTGCGGTGAGGCGCCCGGGCCGCTCGGAGCCGAGGTGCGGGAAAATTCTGAGCCGCGCGCCTTGATGTCCAGCGCATGCAGCGCCTCGAACACCGGCAGCCGTTCGGTGAGCAGCGCGATCTCGCTGTCCCTGAAGGACACGGTCGAGCGATCAAGGAAGATGCCGAGGCACCAGTCACCGCCGTCGGAAAGCATGATGCCAACCTCGTCGCAGATCTCCGACTGCGCGAGGAAGCCGGCTATGTACTGGCCGCGCTTCGCTTCCTCGTCGGCCAGTCCCTTGAGCGGGATGATGCCTAGCCGGCGCTGGCTGCGCCATGAGGCGTAGAAAGGGTCGAAGACGTAATAACTGTCGAGATAGCGCCGCACCATCTCATCGGAGAAGCGCCGGTGCTTGACGAATTCCGGGGTCCTGGTCGCCGAATAGCGCGTCACCGTCACCAGATCATGCGCGATGTCGGCGCCGATCAGGTCGATCAGGCAGTCGACATGCCGGTCGGTGCCGGTGGCGGCGATCGCCCTGGCCAGCGGCGCCCAGATGTTGCCCATGCGCATGCCCTTTTCTCGGCGAA
The DNA here is from genome assembly GCF_003998035.1 of Mesorhizobium sp. M2A.F.Ca.ET.039.01.1.1. Classification (NCBI taxonomy): domain Bacteria; kingdom Pseudomonadati; phylum Pseudomonadota; class Alphaproteobacteria; order Hyphomicrobiales; family Phyllobacteriaceae; genus Mesorhizobium; species Mesorhizobium sp. M2A.F.Ca.ET.039.01.1.1. The sequence continues at coordinate 5,227 of NZ_RZRY01000370.1, forward strand.
CCGCGCCGCCCGGTCATTGTGTCTTTAGGCATATGGCGCGATCCGGCTCCGGGAATCTAGCCTGTGGTCATTCTCGGCAAGGGAAAGCGACCGTGGACCAGATCACCACCAATCCAATCGTCATTGGGATCGACGCCGGCGGCACCATGACCGATACGATCCTTGTCGATCAGGACGGTCACTTCAAGATCGGCAAGTCGGCGACCACGCCAAAGAACGAGGCGGAAGGCTTCCTCGCCTCGGCGGAGGACGCGGCGGATGCCTGGGGCATCTCGCTGCAGGACCTGTTCTCGGGCGTCAACGTGGTGCTCTATTCCGGCACCGGCATGCTCAACACGCTGTTGTCGCGCACCGGCCGCAAGCTCGGGCTGATCACCACCAAGGGCCTCGAGGACATGATCCTGATGGGCCGCGGCCTGCAGGCCTGGGCGGATTATTCCTATGCCGACCGCCTGCATGCGGTCACCCATCACCATCCCGATCCGCTGGTGCCGCGCCGCCGCACCCACGGCGTGACAGAGCGCATCGACCAGTTCGGCGATATCATCCTGCCGCTCTACGAACACGAAGTGCACGCGGCGGCCAGGAAGCTGATCGCTGACAAGGTCGAGGCGATCTGCATCATGACTGTTTTCTCCCACGTCAATCCGGCGCATGAGAAACGCATCGCCGAGATATGTCGCGAGGAGATCGCCGCCGCCGGCGCCGACATCCTCGTCTACACCAGCCATGAGGTGCGTCCGGTCATCCGCGAGCAGTCGCGGCTGAACTCGGTGCTGATCGAGGCCTACGCCACCTCGCGCGGCCGCAAGCAGTTGAAGGGCATCGAGGACGTCTCAAAGAAATACGGCTTCAAATATGGCGTGCAGACGCTGCTCTCCTTCGGCGGCCTGACCTCCATCGACCATCCGCGCCTGCACGAGACGATGATCTCCGGGCCGATCGGCGGCATCCTGGGCGCGGCCTATGTCGGCAAGCTGATCGGCAACGACTCGCTGATCTGCTCGGACATGGGCGGCACGTCCTTCGACATGGGCGTCATCACCCGTGGCCAGACGCGGATCGAGAACGAGCCGCTGATGGACCGCTTCAAGCTCAACGTGCCGACGCTGCATCTCGACACGATCGGCGCCGGCGCCGGCATGATCCTGAAGGTCGACCCGCTGACCAGGAAGGGTTCGCTCGGACCGGAAAG
>NZ_RZRY01000371.1:0-6336 GCF_003998035.1 Mesorhizobium sp. M2A.F.Ca.ET.039.01.1.1
TGCCAGTCCTGTTCCATTGAGGCGCTTTCAACCATCCACGGGGACGTCAGAGCCGTGCAGCGGCGTCTCTGGCATGGCCGGGCCGAGCGCGTCATCTTTCAACTATCTGAGCGAACGGGATCACAGCTTACACCGGCCTCTCGGCCGTGCGCCTGAGGCGCGACATTATGGCTGGGAGCAAAGCGGGTACGCCGGCGCACACTCCAGCGTATGTTTAGGACATGTTTGTCGGGCCCGCGACAGTCACTGTGGAGCAGGTCTTTGGGTCGTTAGAAGCTAAGCCACAGAACCTACAGGGAACTTTGGTCCACTCTCTCATCCAACCGATTGGCATTACATTTGCGTGTCGTTGAGGCGGGACTGCTGAACCGCTGGAACAGCTGCGACAAAACCGAACAATAAAATATCGGGACATGTTCTTCCCGTGTCGGAGAGGCACATCCGCGAAGCGCAATAGCTTAGTCCTTCCGCCGTAACGCGGGCCGGCAATTGCGAACAAGGCGAGCGCAAAAGGAATAAAAATGAAAAAAGTCGTTGTTGCAAAGCTTCATGGGCTTTCTGTCACTGGGGCAGATCTTGACTACCATGGCTCAATCACGCTGGATCCTAGCCTCTGCAATGAGGCAGGAATATTTCCCATGGAGTTCGTGGACATCTGGAACAAATCGTCCGGAGCGCGAATAAGCACATATGTCATCTACGGTATTAGCGGCTCTCGTTGCTGCGTGCTCAACGGAGCAGCTGCCCGGACATGCCAGATTGGGGATGAAGTAATTATTTGCTCTTCTGCATATATCCCGGAGCATAAGATCGCGGAGATCAAGCCGCGAGTGCTGACGTTCAACGGCGACAATTCGATCCGTGATCGCATGTTCTACGAAGCCGAGGTTAAGGAAGACGGGACGATCACGTTTGCCGTGCGCGACGGTTCCCCCAGAGCAGCACTCTAGCCAATTGCCGCATGCATGATCCAGTTTCTCTTCGTTCAACCGGTAATCTACATCGATACTCTCTGCAAAAAAACGAAATCGCCCTGGGATCCTAACGGCATGTACCGTTCTCATTACGCGCCACATGAACTGGAATGTACAACATACAACGGCCGAGTTAATTGAACAGGAAAGCAAGTCGAAATGAATTGGCTAATCGAACCGAGGGAACATCCGACCGACTTAGACCGCAGGGCCATATCGGATCCCCTAGAAATCTTTAGCGCTGCGAGGGCCATTCCGTACAAGCCGGATCCCATTGCGCTGCTCGTCAAGGAACTAGAAAGAGAACACACGAACGGCGGCCTCTGGGCAAACGTATATTACGATTGGATGCACGTTGAGTTGTTATTCGTTCCGCAGAAATACAGAGGCATAGGAATTGGATCGCAGTTGATAAGACATGCAGAGAATATGGCGCTTCAACGAGGATGTGTCGGCGTATGGCTGGACACTTATCAGTTTCAGGCGCCGGGATTCTATGAATCTCTTGGATATGAAAATTTTGGTTATCTGCCCAACTACCCACGGGGTTTCGGAAGGTATTTTTTTCGAAAGCAATTTGCGGATCATGATCATGTAAGAAAGCAACAGTAAGTTAGGTCCGGAAGTACAAGTGGTAATACGAACCATTTGAGACCAAAGGAGAAAGGTCCATGGGCAAAAAAGCACTCATCCTCATTGAGGGTCATTCCAGAGGCAATGGCCTAAGCTACATTCGAGGGGCCGAGCGTCTTGGTCTTTACCCCATCACTCTCGCGGCTGATCCGGGTCAATATGACTATCTTGCGGCCGAAGGAAGCAAAGCTATTCGCGCAGAGACTGGCAATCTCGACAGGCTGATCGAGGTTTGTTCTGAGTTACGCGCGACATATGAAATCGTCGGCATTACCGGGTTTTCGGGCGGTGACGAATCGGTCTATGCAACAGTTGGCAAACTTTGCAAACATTTCGATCTCCCGGGTCCGAATCCCACGTCGGTTGAACGTTGCGCCGACAAGTTTGCTCAACGTGAGCTTCTCTCGGCGGCGGGCATTCCAGTACCTGCTTATCGCTTAGCCAGGAATGAGACAGAAGTGAAACGTGCTGCTGCGGAGGTCGGTTTTCCGGTGATCGTCAAGCCCGCCGTGGGTAGCGGTAGCATCGGTGTTCGATTGTGCCGCGACGCAGGCGGACTAGTCAAACATCTGAGGAAAATTTTGAGCGAGAGTCACTGTACTACACCAAGGATATTAATCGAGGAGTTTGTACCGGGTCCATTTTATAGCGTCGAGATAATGGCCAATGAGATTATAGGGATTGTGGCCGTTGAGTTTGGCCCCGAGCCCCACTTCGTCTTCCGGCAGACGACGTTTCCGGCCCCGGTAACGGATCGGGAATATGTTAAGATTTCCGATGTTTCCTTAAGGTGCTTGCGATCTCTCGGCCTTGGTTGGGGCCCATCAAATATAGAACTCCGGTGGACGAAGTGTGGTCCGGTCGTTATTGAAGTCAATCCGCGTCTTGCGGGCGCGCTTGAGCCCCAACTGGTCCACCTAGCTTACGGCGTCGACCTGGTGATGGAGCACATCAAGCTTGTTATCGGCGCGGAATGGGATTTGCGCAGAAGGCATTCGCACACCGCAGCCGCTCGCTTTCTATTGCCGGATTGTGATGGCACCCTGGAATGGATCGACGGTGATAGTCAAGCGGCTGCCGTGCCAGGTGTTGTAGAGGTCAAGTTGGATGTAGAGCCTAAGGCGATGATTATGAGGAAGGGCGACTATCGAGACACCATCGGACACATTATCGCTGCTTCACCCAGTTGCGCTCAGACGGAGGATATACTGCAGCGCGCTGTAGATCTAATTGAGTGGTCGGTGGCTTCATTTCCGGCGTGCGGCGCAACCGCGAAATCGGCGACTCACTGAATAGCCGTAATCAATCAGATGGGCCTCACGACACGAAAGTGGGATTCGGCCTTCATGAGCGAGCTACAGAATTAGCGTCTCGCGCTCGAAAGGAAGACCCGACAGAACAATTACGCCCGTGCAGGCCATGAGCGATAACTGGCAGCGATACGAGGTCAGATGGCGACGGGGCCTCTCGCAATGGAGATGCCTTTCGACACGTCCGACTGTCAGTTTCTTCTCCCATTTCAGCTCCTCAACGTTCCCGAAGTGGAGAAAGATGTTCGTATCCACCCCGACATGTACGTGCCCCATCGACCTGCCCATTTTTGTCACAACAGCAGCGGGATGGTAGCCAAGAAACGATCCGCCACCAAGCGCCGCAACTGTCGTCAGCAAGGCTGCGACAAAAGTGTCCTCTAGATTTCCCAGGACGGCAACGTCAGCCCATCGACCCGCAGATCGAGCTTGGAGCCCCCAGTGCATTTTGAGGCATAAGTGCGCACACTGAGCTTCCAAGAAATCAATGCCGTAGCGTCGCGACGAGAGTCATGACTTCAGCCGAATTTCGACCCATAAGCCTGCGAAAGAAGGAAATTGTGGGCATAAGCCGGACAGCCGTCCCCTAGCGTGCCGGCGAGGTGAGGGCGGAGCGGCCGAAGCCGTTCGCCTCGGATCTGGGTTGCGCTGTGCGGCCTTGTCGGCTTCGCCAACCCAGCCCTTGTTGGCGGAACTCGCGGTGGTAGCGCGCTCCCATGGGGTGCGATGGCTCAGAAAGGCCGCCGAGAGAATCACAAGGATGGACGGTCGTTAAAGGTGCCAAGGTTGCCAGCGTGTCCTCTGCTCTGCTTCGAACTGGCGGCAAGGTGCGGCCTCTGACTTGCGGTCTCGCACGTGGTGTGCCAGGTCTTGATTTTGACCAAAATGAACCTTATAAGGTACATAGAATTGCAATGAAGCGGATCACCGCAGCGTTTTACGCTACAGAATCCGGCAACGAGCCCGTACGTGATTGGCTTCTGGAATTGGCGAAGGAAGACAGGGTAATCGTCGGAGAGGATATCGCCACTGTGGAGTTCGGTTGGCCAGTCGGCATGCCTGTTTGCAGGAACCTGCGTGATGGTGTGTTGGAAGTTCGCTCGACGATCAAACGAGGCAGGGTTGAAGCCAGAACGTATTTTTCGATCGAAGGACGCGGGATGTTCCTTCTTCATGGCCACGAAGGAAAGAGGGGCCAAGACGAGGCCATCAGTTTAGCCATTGGTCGCCTTCGTGACCATAAGAGGCGGCAAAGGGAAAGCAAACGCAAGAAGAAGACAAAATGAGCAGAGGCCCGGCTATGAACAGAGAAACTCATCCTTCCGTCGGCGGTACTCTCGAGGACTTCCTTGAGGGGCTTGGGGAACGGGAAGAAGTCTACGGCGCAGCGATTAAGAGGGTGCTTGCGTGGGAAATCGAGAACGCCCGTAAGCAACGCTCTCTAACCAAAAGCGAGATGGCAACCCGGATGGGGACAAGCCGCACTCAGGTCAAACGGATTCTCGACCCCCACAACGTTTCGGTGTCTTTGGATACGCTGGAAAAGGCCGCCCGGTCCGTGGGGAAGAAATTGAAAATCGAGCTCGTTGACGCGTGACTAAGGAAGCCTGACAGATCGTCTTATGAGGCGGGATCGCTCTGTCAGAAACGATCTCCACGTCCTTCACATACGCGCCGGGCAGCTGCGTTAAAAGTTCGCAACAAAACGTCCATTTTATGCAACAGAACTCACACAGGGGATCGTTTACAAAGATCGGGACCGCAGGCCCGACTTGCCAGTAGACGACAGAAATCGCTTCAAGCTCAAACCGGCCAATAAAATGTACGGCGGGATGGCAAGTGAATAGTGACCACAGTTCAATTCCAGAATATCTGGCCTGGCTCCGGTATCCTCCAGCCTCTGCATGAACCTCGCCGAGAGCGCCGGCAACACCACTTTGTCTCTCTTGGCCAGCACGACGTGAAGATCGAGATCAGGCCGGGCCAGACTATGTGCGTAATTCTCCAGGTTAAGTGGGCCCCAGGCCCTTCTGAGATCGGTCAGCTCAATCGCAGGCTCAAGGCTATCGCGTATCGATCGTGTCGCGCGGCCTATCCAAACCATGTCAGCCAGACTCCCCGCCGTCAGGAACAGTGAGGCTTTTGACACAGCCGGGTCGTGCGCAGCAATTAGCCCCGCGACCCAGGCACCCAAGCTCATACCAAGAACCGAAATCTCTCTGCAGCCTTCGCTCTTCAACCAATGTATGAGCTTTCGCCCATCCAATACCCCCTGCCTTATGGACTGGATCGTTCGCCCGAGATTGGAGCTAAGCATATAGTCGGCGTGGAGGGAGCCGGGACGGCTGCGCTCGAAATGGTAGGGCATGGCAATCTCGACAACGGTGATACCACGCCGCGAGAAAAAACTGGCAATCTGACGGTTCCGCGCGCTTGCATTCCAATGGTGAAAGATCACCATCGCCCGATCGAACGACCCGCTTTCCGTGATTTTCGCCCACACAACATTGTTCGCTGCGATATCAGTCGCAATGTCCGACGGAAATTTTAGCCACCCCTCCGTCCTTTCAAAACCCTGATCGCTCTCACTCGGCTCATCGAAAAAGGCTGGATCAGCCACGGCCTGGTCGGCAAGCACACAGAACTCCTCGACGCTTGCAATCTTCCCCGCTCCCGGAAAAGCACGGTCCGCGTCAAGGATGAAATCCGTTGTCTTCTTCCCTTCCTCACCGCGTCGCGCGCGCCGCTCATCCCAACGATCAAGCCAGCTATGATACACTGTGGTTTTTTCCTAACTCGCTCGCTCGCCATCGCTCAAATCCGGGATCGAATAGGCCGTATATCGCGAACAACACGCCAACGCCCAGAAGGATCGAAAAGCCAGCAAATGCATCGATCAGCAAGTAGCCTGTAACGAGTAACGCCACGACCACCGACATCGTCCACAAAGGCGCACGAAATCGACTTCCGACGCCTAAACGGATCGCCCCGTACAGAAAAACAACGCAGGTCGAAATAACAATAAGAAAGCTGCTGTAGTGCGTCGGCATCCTATAGGCGATCCCGTCGCTCACATCTTTGCCGCTATACAAGGCTGAAGACATATCGCCGACCACCCAAGCCACGATATTTTCTCCACGCGATGTCAGGTAAGCGCTTTGGGCCTTCATGCATATGGCGATCAGAACGCCCAAAACAGTACATCGAAAAATCCCACGCATAACCCTAAGACCGACTTCATTGGCCCTATGGCGATGGTCCGCTTCCGGCCCACTTTTCGATGCCCCGCCAATTCTCCAAAGGTCATGGACAACCGTGTAAAGCAAAATGAGGCCGACAAAGAAAAGATAAAAGCACACACACATATAGAGGTAAGCGAGCCCGGTGAACACGACCTCTTCCGGCACCGATATGAGCTC
>NZ_RZRY01000372.1:0-6326 GCF_003998035.1 Mesorhizobium sp. M2A.F.Ca.ET.039.01.1.1
GGTGTCGGCAAGCAGCGCCACGCTGCCGGAAAAGAGGACGACGGCGAGCTGCAGCGCGGCCGTTATCGCCAGGATGACGAACGACCATTTGATCGCCCAGATGCCGCGCTCAGTCGTGGCGATCGTCGCATCGATCACGCCATGCGTGTGCCCGTGCGGCCCGTCATGGCCGTGCCCGCCATGTCTGCCGTGGTCATGCCCGTGCGAGCCGAAGCCGAACCAGTCGAGAATCCTCGTCAACATGAGCGGCCTCACAGATATTTGGTGAGCTGCTTCAGCTCTTTCAGCGTGTCCCTGGTCGGCTCGCCGCCCTCGACAAGGCAATGTTCCATATGGTCGTGGATCAGCTCGCGCTTGGCGTTGCCGACGGCGCTTTCGACGGCATGGAGCTGTTGCGCGAGGTCAAGGCAGGAACGGCCCTGCTCGAACATGGTGAGCACGGCGGCGAGATGGCCGTGCGCGCGCTTGAGCCGGGCGATGATGTCGGGATGGGAGCTGTGTATTGTCATGCTCTCATCCTATCCCCCAGGGTAGGATACTACAATCAGGCAAAGAGCTACCTCTCGCTGAGTGAGCGGATCCGTCGATCGAGCTTGGGCGATCCTATCAGTCGGCGATCAGGCCGACTTGCGGGCAGGCTTGGTTTTCGAGGGCGCCTTGATGCCTTCCTTGGCGAGACTCTTCCTCAGCACCGAAGCGAGGTCGACGACATTTTCTCTTGGCGGCGGCGCGGCCTTCGGCGGTTTCTTGCCCTTGCGCTTGGCATCGATCATCGCGATCAGCGCATCCTCATAGGTATCCTCGAATTTCGAAGGATCGAACTTCGTCACCTTCTTGTCGATCAAAAGCTCGGCAATCTCGAGCAGATCCTTGTCGTATTTCGGTGACGACAGGTCTTCGAAAACGCTCTTCTCCGAGACCATCTCGTCGCGGGTGCGCAGTTCGGTGAGCAGCATGCCCTTGCCGAAAGGCTGGATGACGACCTCGCGGCCGCGCTGGTAGAGCACGACGCAGGACCTTGCGGCGACGCGCTTCTTCTTCATCGCCTCGCGCAGCACGCTGAAGGCCTCGAGCGCAGCGCCATCGGCGGGGATGAGGTAATAGGGCTTTTCCAGATAGCGGGTGTCGATCTCGTCAAGGGCGACGAACTCGTCAACCTCCAATGTGTGCGCCGAGGTGAGTTTCAGCTTCTTGATCTCATCCGGCTCGATCTCGATGAAATCATCCTTCTCCGCCTCGAAGCCCTTGGTCTGGTCCTCGGTCTCGACGATATCGCCGGTCTGCTCGTCGACATAGCCGCTTTTCACCGGCAGGCCGTCCTTGCGGTTCAGAATCCTGAAATGAACTTTTCCGGTTTCGCTGGTCGCGCCGACCAGCTTCACGCCACACGAGACCGACCCAACCTTGAGAAAACCCTTCCAGACCGCGCGTGGCGCAACCATGTGCCATTCCTGTTGTCGTTGCGATCAACAGGAACATCTGGCGACCCGCCTGGTTCCGCGCGGCGAAGGCGCCGCTAGTGCGCGGTCGCCCTGGCGTAGCGCCCGGGTGGCTGGCCGACATGGCGGCTGAAGGCGGTGCTGAAGGTGCTGGCCGAGCCATAACCGACACGCTCGGCAACCTCGGCGATATCGGCCTCCCGCCGGCGCAGCAGGTCTTTCGCCAGCGCCATGCGCCAGGCCAAGAGATATTCCATCGGCGGCACGCCGACGCCGCGAACGAAACGGTCGAAGAAGGCGGAGCGCGAAAGCGCGGCCTCCTTCGCCAGCTCGGCGATCGTCCAGGGCCGCGCCGGATCGGCATGCATCCGGCGGATCGCCTCCGCCAGCCGCGCGTCGCCCAGGCCGCGCAGCAGGCCGGCCGGCGCGTCGGACGTCTGCGCCTGCCGAAGGGATTCGACCAGCAGGATCTCGATCAGCCGGGTCAGCACCAGGTCGCGCCCCGAATGCCGGCCCGCCGCCTCCTCGACCAGCAGCTTCACTAGGACCGACAGCCGCTCGACGCCACGGACATGGACCTGAGCGGGCAGCAATGAGACCAGCAGGCCGGAATCCTCGCCGTCGAAAAGGAAGTAGCCGCCAAGCATGCGCAGGTCCGGCGGGCCGTCCTGCTGGCCGTGCCGGACCTCCTCCGTGGCGGCCATGGCAAGGTTGGGATCTATCAGCGTCGGAACGACCGGCTCGAAGCCGGTCATGGTGAAGCCGGGCGTTTTCGGCAGCAGGACGAAATCGCCGGCTTCGAGCGTCAAGGGCGGCTGGCCATCAACCGCCAACAGGCAGGCTCCCTCGATGACGACGGCGAAGCTCGGATGGCCGAAATCCGCGTAGCGGACACCCCAGCGCCCGGCGCCGCTGATGCCCTTGGTGAACACGGCGCGCGGCCTGAGCAAGGCTATGACTTCAGAGAGAGGATCGACCATTTCAGGACTCTTGCAAACAAAATCAGGATCGTCAATCATAGATAGTCCTGACTGCTGCCGGTAACTTGCCGCCGTACAAACCGAACAGCGAGGACCCATGAAAACCATCCTGATCACCGGCGCTTCCTCGGGCTATGGCCTGGAGACGGCGCGCCATTTCCTCTCGAATGGCTGGAACGTCGTCGCGACGATGCGAAACCCGCGCGAGGATGTGCTGCCGCCTTCGCCGGCGCTGCGCATCCTGCCGCTCGACGTGACGGACGACAAAAGCATCGCGGCGGCGGTCGAAGCGGCCGGGCCGATCGACGCATTGGTCAACAATGCCGGCATCGGCGTCGCCGGAGCTTTCGAGGCGACGCCGATGGCGCATATCCGCAAGGTCTTCGAGACCAACACGTTCGGCGTCATGGCGATGACCCAGGCGGTGATCCAGCGGATGCGCGAGCGCCGTTCCGGCGTCATCGTCAATGTGACGTCGAGTGCCACGCTGGCGCCCTTCCCGCTGGCGGCGGCCTATACAGCGAGCAAGCAGGCGATCGAAGGTTTCACCGGCTCGCTGGCGTTGGAGCTCGCGCCCTTCAACGTCCTGGCCAAGCTGGTCGAACCGGGTTACGGGCCGACGACGAGGTTCACCGCCAATACCGGCGTGAATGTCCAGGACCTTATCCCCGAGGCCTATGCCGACTTTGCCAGGGCAGTCTTCGGCAATCTCGCCGATCCGGCGATGGCCGGGGCGCTGACCACCAGGGAAATCGATGTCGCCGAGGGCGTTTGGCGGGCCGTCAACGACACTACCGGCACACTGCGCTTCCCCGCTGGCGCCGACGCAGTCGCCCTAGCGGGGGCGGTCTGACGGGCAGCGTAAGCACCGGGGGCCGATGTGGCCTCCGGTGGAGCTGCGATAGCGCCGATCGTGGCCAAGACGGCAGGCATGGATCGCTGATATGATCGGTGCAACTGCGGCTCGCGCTCTATGGTTGGGGTTGTTCCATGTCGCTCGTTTACAGACCTGCTCGCGCCGATGACCTGGCCGCGACCGATGCAATGGTGGTCGCCAGCATCAACGAGCTTACCGTTCGGCACGGCTTCGGCCCGATGGCGGCGACGAGCCCGCCCAATTTCCAGTTGTTCTCACTCGAGGACGCCCCGACGGCCTGTGGGTGGCGGAAGACCATGGGGACATTGCGGGCTTCGCCTGGAGTTGGGTCTGCGGCGACATCTGGTTTCTCGCCCAGCTTTTCGTCGATCCTGGCCGACAAGGCCACGGCATCGGCAATACGCTGCTGGAGCGAACCATGCAGCACGCCCGCAAATCGGGCGCAGCCCACAGGGCGCTCATCACGTTCACCTTCAACCGTGTCTCGCAGGGCCTCTACATGCGGCACGGCCTGTTTCCCAAAACGCCGATCTACGTTTTCAGCGCCGCGCGCGAACGGGTGACCAAGGCTTTGCCTCAATCGCCATTGCGCGCCGTCGAAATGGACCGCAGCGCCGCGACAATGGAAAAACTCGTCGCAATCGATGCCAGTGCCCTGGGGGTCTCGCGAGAGAAGCACCACCGCTATCTGCGCACCGATGCCGCGACGACAGGTGTCTTGCTCCTCGCCGGCAGTGAGGCGATCGGCTACAGCTACCTTAGCGCCGGCGGGCATATCGGGCCCCTGGCGGTGACGCGGCCCGGTTTTCTTCGCGATGCCTTCGCAACGGCATTGCGGCTGGCGGCAGATCGCTCGGCCGAAAAGGTATCGGCCTTCCTGCCGGGCACATGCGAGAGCGCGCTCAGCCTTGCGGTCGATCAAGGCATGCGCATCACCTTCCCGATGCTGTTGATGGCATCGCCCGGCTATCGCGACTGGACGCAGTATCTGCCGCGAAATCCCGGCTTCATGTGATCGGCGGGCTGCGGGGGCAGGCGGCGCAGAGGCAACCAAACACTTGTTTTCCCGTTATTTCAGCAGCTGTCGGCATCCGTCATATCGTCAGCCAATTGGCTCCCGGCCAACGACCGCGCGGAGCAGAAAGGAGGCCGCAATGGCACGGCCCATTGTTGAAATAGGCGACAGGGTGGCGGTGATCGCCACCGTGGTCGAGCGCACCAACGACCGCGTGACGCTGAGCCTCGACGGCAACGGCCACCGCTATTCGATGGTCGAGCCAAACGCCAAGGCAGGCGACAAGCTGAGGCTGGAGGGCGACGTCGTCCATGTCGACGAGGATCTCGGACGCACGACGGTGCAGGTGCTGGGGCGGGTGACCGTCGACACCGGGTCGGTCGAGATGGTGACGAGACGTTGCGACCTCGACCATATCGGCTCGAACGTGGCTGGCCACCCTCGCCCGCGCACGCAACCGACGCCGCACGGATGAAACCTTCCCGGTGAAACGGCGGCCGCTCCCTGGGCGTTTCCGTACCGACGCTCACCGAATTGTCCTAGTTCCTTAACACAGAAATTTTGACCGGTTGGCTATGTGTGCATTGGCATGCGTTGGCGATTGGCCGAGACGCCTATCGCGGTCGTCATCCACGGGCGGAGCAAGGAGCGAAGCGACGCGCGCAGACCCGAGGATCCATGCCGTGACTTGGGAGCGCCGCAGCGGTCCAGAAATTCTGCACCGTTGCACGCTTCGGTCTAAGTAACGGCATGGATTCTAGGGTCTGCGCGCGTCGCTTCGCTCCTTGCTCCGCCCTAGAATGACGAGGTTCAGGAGCCTTCAGCTCATCGCCAGCGTTTGCGCTGACTACCCCAACGTTGATGGCCTTGCTCGACAAGTCTGCAATCTTTCAAAATCACTGTGTTGAGGAATTAGTGCCGCTTGAAATACTGCACTTCGCGTTCGTGCTTTTCGGCGGCTTCGCGCGACTTGAAGGTGCCGAGATTGCGGCGCTTGCCGGTCCTGGGATCGATCTTGCGCGAATAGAGCCGGTATTCGCCGGTTTTCAGTTTGCGGATCATGGAAACCTCCTGTGCGGGCCATGACTCCAACCCGCCGTGCCTGCCTCGGTTCCGATCACCATGATGCCCGCGCGCGGCCGGCGGCAAAAAACCCTTCTGTCGGTGAACCATTTCACGGACGCAAACGACCCAATGTCGGAATCGACATCGCAACGACACGATTAAGTCGAATTGTTTGTATTCAAATGACTTTCGCGACGTTATGCGGATGTTGCGAGCGTGCCGGATCTGAGGAGGGTGAGATGGTGACGGCGAAGCTTCACGGTGTTGAACTCGTCAGGGGACAGAAGTGGACGGTGCGCGTCACCGCCTACGGCACCACACTCATCTTCCCCTTCGAAGCCGAGCAATATGCGCGTTCCTACGCCGATGGCCAGGCTTTCCGCCTCGGCGTCGAGGTTGTCGAGTTGAAGGACTGCGCCTGAGAGGCCAATCCGGTATTCGTCCGTTGGCCTGAAGGCCCATACGGCCCTATACAATGGGCTCATGTCGGCTCTCGACTCGGCAAAGCAATGGGCGCGCGCCATCAAGCGCGACGTGGTGGCGCTCTGGATTGCGGCCCGTGATTGGCGGGTGCCCTGGTACGCAAAAGCCATCGCGGGCGCCGTCGCGGCCTATGCGCTGAGCCCGATCGATCTCATCCCGGATTTCATCCCGATCATCGGCTATCTGGACGACCTGCTGGTCGTGCCTCTCGGCATCATGCTCGCGGTCAGGTTGGTGCCGCCCGATCTGATGCGTGAATTCCGCGAAGAAGCCGCGCGGCGCGAGAAGCCGGTCAGCAAGGCGGGGCTCGCTTTCATGATCGCGGTCTGGGTTCTGGCGGCGCTGGCGCTCACCTGGCTGTTCTGGCCGAAGCCGGCCTAAAGCGGCGTCGCGATCTTTCAGATTCGCCGATAGCGGTGCACATTCGGCTTGATTAGCGACCCCTTGTATTCGATGCAAATCAGGAT
>NZ_RZRY01000373.1:0-6295 GCF_003998035.1 Mesorhizobium sp. M2A.F.Ca.ET.039.01.1.1
GCCGACCACCATGACCGGCACCTCTTCCGGCACGGCGCGCAGGAAGGCGGCGAGATCTTCCTCGTCGGCCGGCTGGAACAGCGCCTCCGCCAGGCCGCCGGCGCGGAACCAGGTGATCTTGTCCATCTCGGCGTTCGGCGTGATGCGGCCGCGCAGGCCCGAAAGCTTGTCGCCGAGCTTGTCGATGAGATCCTGGCCGCGCATCATGAGGGCGTCCCGCCAAGTTCCTTGGGCAGCGCGTAAGCCCATTGCGTTATGTTGCCGGCGCCGAGGAAGACGACGAAATCGCCGGGCTTGGCGAGCTCGCGAATGGCTGGGGCGATCGCCGCCGGGCCATCGATATAGCGCGCGTCGCGATGGCCGCCAGAACGGATGCGCGCAACCAGCGCATCCGAGGTCACGCCTTCGATAGGCTCCTCGCCTGCCGCATAGACCGGCGCGACCATCACCGTATCCGCGTCGTTGAAGCAGACGGAGAATTCGTTGAACAGATCGTGCAGCCTGGTGAAGCGATGCGGTTGCGCGATGGCAATCACGCGCCCTTTGGTGGCGCTGCGCGCAGCCTTCAGCACTGCCGCGATCTCCACCGGATGATGGCCGTAATCGTCGAACACCTCGACACCGTTCCACGAGCCGGTGTGTGTGAAGCGCCGCTTGACGCCGGCGAAGGACGACAGACCTTTCTTGATCGCGTCATCCGACAGGCCGAGCTCGTGCGCGACCGCGATCGCCGCCGTCGCGTTGGAGACGTTGTGCTTGCCGGGCATAGGCAGGCGCAGGCCGGTTATCGTCGCGGTGCCGCGCCCCTTGCGGTCGCGGATCAAGACGTCGAACTCCGAGATCGCGCCCAGCATGCGATGGTTGGTGAAGCGAACATCGGCCTGCGCGTTCTCGCCATAGGTGATGACGCGGCGGTCCTCGATGCGGCCGACCAGCGCCTGCACCTCCGGATGATCGGTGCACATCACGCCGAAGCCGTAGAACGGCACGTTCTCGACGAACTGGCGGAAGGCCTCGCGCACCTTGTCGAAGCTGCCATAATGGTCGAGATGCTCAGGATCGATATTGGTGACGACGGCGATGTCGGCCGGCAGTTTCAGGAAGGTGCCGTCGCTCTCATCCGCCTCGACCACCATCCACTCGCCGTCGCCCATGCGCGCATTGGTGCCGTAGGCGTTGATGATGCCGCCGTTGATGACGGTCGGATCGAGCCCGCCGGCCTCGAGCAGCGTCGCCACCATCGAGGTGGTCGTCGTCTTGCCATGCGTGCCGCCGATGGCGACCGCCTGGCGAAAGCGCATCAATTCGGCCAGCATCTCGGCCCGGCGCACGATCGGAAGCAACTTCTCCCGCGCAGCCCTCAGTTCCGGGTTGGATTTCTTGATCGCGGTCGAAACGACGACGACTTCGGCATCGCCGAGATTCTCGGCCTTGTGGCCGACGAAGCATTCGATGCCCTTGTCGCGCAACCGCTGCACATTGGCGCCGTCGGCCTGGTCGGAACCCTGCACCTTATAGCCGAGATTGTGCAGCACCTCGGCGATGCCACTCATGCCGATGCCGCCGATGCCGATGAAATGCACAAGGCCGATCGTCTGCGGCATCTTCATGCGCGCGTCCTCCTATAGTCCGAAACCGTTTTGCCGGACGCAATAGCCTCTGTCAGATCGGCGAGCAACCGCGCCGCGTTCGGTTTCCCGGCCGAACGGGCTGCGGCGGCCATGGCCGCCAGCCGGTCCGGGTCCTGCATCAGCCCGCCGATCAGCTGCGCAATCCGTTCGGCCGACAGCGTCGACTGCGGATGGAGCTCGGCGCCGCCGGCTGCGGCAAGGGCCGCGGCATTCGCCGCCTGATCGTGGTCGAGCGCGTGCGGATAAGGAACCAGCAGCGCCGGCCGGCCGATGACCGCGATCTCCGAAACCGTGGAGGCGCCGGAGCGCGACATCACCAGATGCGCCGCCGCCATGCGCGCCGCCATGTCGGTAAAGAAGGGCGAGACCTGGACGTCGACGCCGAGCTCGGCATAAGCCGCCTTCACCCGCGCCACATCCTCCGCGCGCGCCTGCTGCGTGATCACCAGGCGCTTGCGCAGGTCTTGCGGCAACAGCGCGACCGCCGCCGGAACCGCATCGGAAAAGAACTGCGCGCCCTGGCTGCCGCCGAACACCAGCAGGCGGAACGGCTCGCCTTCGTTCGATGCCGCATAGGGCGTCTTCGCTGCCTCGAGCACCTGCGGCCTCACCGGATTGCCGGTGGTCACCGTCTTTGCGCCGTCGGCGCTCGCGCCTTCCGGCAGGAAGCCGCCGGCAATCGCGTCGACGCGGCCGACAAGCGCCTTGTTGGCACGACCCATGACGGCGTTCTGCTCGTGGATCAGCGTCGGCACCTTGCGCCTTGTCGCCGCATAGAGCGGCGGCAGCGTCGGATAGCCGCCGAAGCCGACGACCGCCTCCGGCTTGATCCGGGCGATGATCCGGCTTGCTTCGCGCACGCCCTGCCAGATCTTCCAGAACGCCGAGACCACGGCGACCGGATTTTTCGAGCCCAGCGTCGCCGACGGGACCGCATGGATGTCGGCGGCGGGAAACTGTCCGGAATAGCGCTCGGCGCGCCGGTCGGTGGCAAGATGCACCTTCCAGCCGCGTTCGATCAGCTCATGCGCGAGCGCCTCGGCCGGAAACAGGTGTCCGCCCGTTCCGCCGGCTGCAAGCAGGATGACTCCCTTCGCCATCCCGCCTCATTCCGCCGGGATTGCGCGCTGCGCGAGGACGAAGCCCATCTGCTTGCGCTTTTCCGGACGCTTGCGCGTCAATGCCAGCACCATGCCCATCGAGACGGCGATGGCGATCTGCGAGGAGCCGCCATAGGAGATGAAGGGCAGCGTCATGCCCTTGGCGGGCATCAGCTGCAGGTTGACGCACATGTTGATTGCCGACTGCAAGCCGAAGATGGTGACGAGACCGCCCACCGCGTAGCGGGTGAAATCGTCATGCTCCTTGAGCGCGATGCTCAGGCCGCGCAGCACGATGAAGGCGAAGATCGACATGATGAAGAAGCACATGATCAGGCCGAATTCCTCGCCCGCGACCGAGAACACGAAGTCGGTATGAGCATCCGGAACAATGCGCTTGACGGTTCCCTCACCCGGCCCAACGCCGAACCAGCTGCCGTTAATCAGCGCCTCGCGGCCCATATCGACCTGAAACGTATCGCCCTCGCCGGTCAGGAACTTGTTGATGCGCAAGGCAACGTGCGGGAACACCGTATAAGCGGCGAACAGGCCACTCGCACCGGTGATGCCGAGGGCTATGATCCACAGCCACGGCAGGCCGGCCATGAA
Source organism: Mesorhizobium sp. M2A.F.Ca.ET.039.01.1.1 (assembly GCF_003998035.1). Classification (NCBI taxonomy): domain Bacteria; kingdom Pseudomonadati; phylum Pseudomonadota; class Alphaproteobacteria; order Hyphomicrobiales; family Phyllobacteriaceae; genus Mesorhizobium; species Mesorhizobium sp. M2A.F.Ca.ET.039.01.1.1. The sequence goes on from NZ_RZRY01000373.1 coordinate 3,341, forward strand.
GAACATAACGCCCCAGGTGCCGGTGACCAGCATGGTCTGGCCAAGATCGGGCTGGGCGACCAGAAGAGAAACCACGAGGACCAGAAGCAGGAGGGCGAACAGATTGCCGGGGATGTCGAGCTGGCGCTTATGCTCGGCAAACAGCCAGGCGCAGATGATGACGAAGGCCGGCTTCAGGAACTCGGACGGCTGGATGGACAGGCCGGCCAGCGACACCCAACGCCGCGCGCCCTTCACCTCGACACCGACGTAGAGCACTGCCACCATCAGCACCAGCATGACACAGATCAGCACCAGCGACATGCGCCTTATCTGCCTCGCCTGCAGGAAGGAGACCGCCAGCATCACGGCGAGCGCCGGGATGGTGAAGATGATCTGCCTGGTGGCGAAGTGAAAGCTGCTGAGGCCGATGCGTTCGGCCACCGCTGGGCTGGCGGCAAAGGACAACACGATACCCAGTCCCATCAGCGACAGGAACGCCGCCAGGAACCAGCGATCGATGGTCCACCACCAGGTGGCGACAGGACTTTTGTCGAGACGGCTTTGCATCAAAGTGGCCCTCCGATGGGTTTGACACCATCAATAGCAGTCGCAGCTTGCCTGAAGGCTTCGCCGCGAACTTCGAAATTCTTGAACTGGTCGAAACTGGCGCAGGCCGGCGAAAGCAGCACCACGGCCTCGCCGCCGGCGTCGCTCGCCGCGTCATGGGCGGCATGCTCGACCGCCGCCGCCAGCGTTCCCGATATCTCGTAGGGCACGGCTTCGCCGAGCGTCGCCGCGAAGGCGGGCGCCGCCTCGCCGATCAGATAGGCCTTGGCGATGCGCGGGAAGAAGCCGCGCAACGGCTCGATGCCGCCTTCCTTGGGCAGGCCGCCGGCAATCCAGTAGATGCGGCTGGGGAAGCTTGACAGCGCGGGAGCAGCCGCGTCGGCATTGGTCGCCTTGGAATCGTTGACGAACAGCACATGGCCCTTGCGGCCGACCTGTTCCATGCGGTGCGCCAGCCCGGGAAAGCTTTCGAGCCCTGCCTGGATTTCGCCGAGCTCGAGCCCGACCTTGAGGCAGGCAACGACGGCGGCCAGCGCATTCTGCGCATTATGCTGGCCACGCAGCGAGCCGATGCCCTCGAGGAAGGCGACGCGGCTGTAGCGGCCATGCACGGCTTCCATCAGATTGGTGCCGTCGGCGAAATAGCCGTCGGTCAAAGGCAGGCGCTTGGAAATGCGGGTGACCTGCCGCCCTGCCCGCTCCAGCCGGTCGGCGATCTGGGCGCCCCAGGAATCGTCGACGCCGACGATCGCGGTGTCTGAGCCGGCGACCAGCCTTTCCTTGATCGAGGCGTAATGCGCCATCGTGCCGTGCCGGTCGAGATGATCGGGCGTCAGGTTGAGCAGGATGCCGGCGGTGGGGTTGATCGAGGGCGCGAGGTCGATCTGGTAGGAGGAGCACTCCACCACATAGTGCCGCTTCGGTTCGGGCGGATCGAGCGTCATGATGGCGCGGCCGATATTACCGCCCATCTGCGTGTCGCGTCCCGCCGACTTCAATATATGCGCCGTCAGCGCCGTCGTCGTCGATTTGCCGTTGGTGCCGGTGATCGCGATGAAGGGTGCCGCCGGCGCGCGGGCGATGCGCTCGCGGCAGAACAGCTCGATATCGCCGATCACCTCGACGCCGGCGCCGCGCGCCAGCTCCACCGTCCAATGCGGCTTCGGATGCGTCAGCGGCACCCCTGGCGACAGCACGAAGGCGGCGAAGCGCGGCCAATCGGCGGCGCGCAGATCGCCCGTCGCGATGCCCGCGGCCGCTGCCTTGGCGACACTTTCAGGATTGTCGTCCCAGGCCAGCACCTCGGCACCGCCCGCGATCAGCGCATGCGCGGTGGCAATCCCCGAGCCGCCGAGCCCGAAGAGCGAAACGCGTTTGCCTGAGAAGGAAGCGGCGGGGATCAAGCGGGCTGGTCCTATCTGAGCTTGAGGGTGGAGAGGCCGACCAGCGCCAGGATGACGGCGATGATCCAGAAGCGGATCACCACCTGGCTTTCGGTCCAGCCGAGCTTTTCGAAATGGTGATGGATCGGCGCCATCAGGAAGACGCGCTTGCCGGTCATCTTGAAATAGCCGACCTGGATGATGACCGAGAAGATCTCGACCACGAACAGGCCGCCGACAATGACCAGCACGATCTCGTGCTTGGTGGCGACGGCGATGGTGCCGATCAGGCCGCCCATCGCCAGCGAGCCGGTGTCGCCCATGAAGATCGCGGCCGGCGGGGCATTGAACCAGAGGAAGCCGAGGCCGGCGCCGATCACCGCGCCGAGCACGACGGCGAGCTCGCCGGTGCCGGGAACGAAATGGATCTGAAGATATTCGGCGAAGACCGCGTTGCCCGAGAGATAGGCGATGACGCCGAAAGACGCCGCCGCGATCATGATCGGCACGATCGCCAGGCCGTCGAGACCGTCGGTCAGATTGACCGCATTGCCGGCGCCGACGATGACGAAGCAGGAGAACGGCACGAAGAACCAGCCGAGGTTGATCAGGAACTCCTTGGCGAAAGGGAAGGTCAGGGACGACGAGAAAGGCGCCTGGCCATTATGCATGATCACCCAGGCGGCGATGGCCGCGATGACGAATTCGATCGCCAGCCTCGCCTTGCCGGAGAAGCCCAGATGCGACTGCTTGGTGACCTTGAGATAGTCGTCGTAGAAGCCGATCGAGCCGAAGCCGACGGTGACCAGCAGCACAACCCAGACATAGATCGAGGATAGATTCGCCCATAAGAGCGACGAGCCGATGATGCCGGACAGGGTCATCAGCCCGCCCATGGTCGGTGTTCCAGCCTTCTTGAAATGCGTCTGCGGGCCGTCGGCGCGGATCGGCTGGCCCTTGCCTTGCCGCAGGCGCAGCGAATTGATGATCGTCGGCCCGAAGATGAAGACGATCAGCGCCGAGG
>NZ_RZRY01000374.1:0-6290 GCF_003998035.1 Mesorhizobium sp. M2A.F.Ca.ET.039.01.1.1
GTCTGCACCAGCGGGCACACGGCCTCATGCCGGAAAGTGGCATAGGCCTCGCGCACCAGCCGCTCGAAGACGGGCGCCGGGATCTCGCCGCCGAGGAAGGGCGTCAGCACGCGGATGGCAAGGTCCGGATAGGCAAGCCCGCGCATGGCGCGGATGTCGGCGGGCGAAAACCGCGGCCATTCGCGCGGCAGGTAAAGCCCGCCGTCGCGCGCCAGCCCGGCCAGCACCGCGTCTGAAAATCCAAGCGCGGGCGCATCGCCGCGGGTACTCACATATTGCATCGTAAAAGGCCCATTGCTGCCGGTCGCGTCATCCACGGCAATTGGTTAATTTTCCGAGCCGGCTCAGTCGCATTTTTGCCGCGCCGTTGCTATACGTCACCGGCTTTGTGAGAGGGAAGTGCAGTTTCATGGCGTTTTTTTCGGTCAACCGTCGCTTTGTCGCGGGTCTGGCGCTCGCCGGCTTTATGCTTGCCGCCGCCGGCTGCCAATCGAGCGACAATGGCATATTGAACCTCGGCATCGGCAAGAAACCCGATCCGACAGCTCCGATACCGCCGCAGGACCCCAAGATACTCGCCAGCCAGTTGCAGGCCTATTGCCCGAAAGTGACGCTGCGCGACGGGACAGCCTTCTTCAACACCTATGCCAAGGGCACGGCGGCGAAGCCGAAGAAAAAGAAGGTTGACGCCGCGGCCGACGCTGAAGCCGAGGTGGCGGCCGCCGCAGCCCAGACCGTCCCCAACGGCCAGCCGGTCGATCCCGCTCACGATCCGTCCAAGATCATCTACCAGGCCTCGATCGCGGACATGACGCGCGATTGCACCCATGCCAACGGCCAGCTGTCGATGAAGATCGCGGTCGCGGGCAAGGTCGTGCCGGGCCCGATGTTCGCGCCCGGAACCGTCATGATGCCGATCCGCATCGCCGTCCAGCGTGGCGACGAGGTGCTTTATTCGCAGCTCCATCAGTACCAGGTGCAGGTCACCGATCCTTCGGCCGCAACCCAGTTCGTCTTCACCGATACCAATGTCGTGGTGCCGGAGCCTTCCGCAAAGGATTACCAGGCCTATGCGGGCTTTGACGAAAACACGCCGGCCGCCCCAGCGGACAAGTCGAAAGGCAAGCGGAAGAAACGCGCTCCGGCGACGAACTGAGCAGGGCTGGGATCGGAACGGATTTAGGCGTCTTCCGACCACTCCGAGAGCGCCGCAATCGTGCTGTTGAGCTCCGCCCAGCGCCGGATGACCGTTTCGGCGCCGGCCTCGGTCAGCGCGTCGGCGTGGCCCGGATAGCTGTGCCCGGCGCCGGTGAAGCCGATCACGCGCATGCCGGCCGCCCTGGCGCCGGCGATGCCGTGCACGGAGTCCTCGATGACGAAAGTGTTCTTCGGGTTGGCGCCGAGCTTCTCTGCGGCGTAGAGGAACACATCCGGCGCCGGCTTGGTCTTCTTGCTGGGTATGTCCAGGCCCGAAAAGATACGGCCGGCGAAGAACGGCAGCAGCCGCACCCTCTCCAGCATGAATTCGACCCGCTCGGTGCGTGAGTTGGAGCAGACGGCGCGCGGTGCCGTGACGGCCGCAACCGCCTCCCGGGCGCCGTCGATGATGCGCACGTCGCTGCGCAGCTTGCGGTCGACCAGCTCCTCGGCGCGGTCGATCAGCGAGGCCTGGAACGGAATGTGCGACTTCTCCTCGAGCCGCAGCATGATGTCCTTGAAGGTCAGCCCCGCATAGGTCTCGGAAATCTCCACAGCCGAAATCTCGAAGCCGGCCGATGTCAGAAGCTCGGCCTCGACGCGCGCGGCGATGATTTCGGAATCGACGAGCACGCCGTCGCAATCGAAAATGACAAGATCTGGCTGGGGCATGGCAATCTGGGTCGTTGGGGGAGGAGCCTGACTGGCTTAAGCGGCGCGGCATACACCAACGGGCCGGCCTGCGCAAACCGCCGAGGGTCAGGCGTCGGGCCTTCACCGAATGTTTACGCTGATCGGTAACCATAACAGCCAGTAAACCGTAACGCGTTTGTTTGGGTGTTTTGATGTCTGCCGTGCGTCTTCTCGACGAGCTTTCCCACGCCCCTCTTAAGTCCGAATGGCTGGACACGATCCTCAAGGGCGATTGTGTCGCCGCCCTCGACCGCCTGCCGGAAAAGTCGGTCGACATCATCTTTGCCGACCCGCCCTACAATCTGCAGCTCGACGGCGACCTGCACCGGCCCGACCAGTCCAAGGTCGACGCCGTCGACGATGACTGGGACCAGTTCGAGAGTTTTGAAGCCTATGACGCCTTCACCCGCGCCTGGCTGCTCGCGGCGCGCCGCGTGCTGAAGCCCAGCGGCACCATCTGGGTCATAGGCTCCTACCACAACATTTTTCGCGTCGGCGCCCGCATGCAGGATCTCGGCTTCTGGATCCTCAACGACATCGTCTGGCGCAAGACCAATCCGATGCCGAATTTCCGCGGCCGCCGCTTCCAGAACGCGCATGAGACGATGATCTGGGCCTCGCGCGACCAGAAGGCCAAGGGCTACACCTTCAATTACGAAGCGCTGAAGGCCTCCAACGACGATCTGCAGATGCGTTCCGACTGGCTGTTTCCGATCTGCACCGGCGGCGAGCGCCTGAAGGACGAGAACGGCAACAAGCTGCATCCGACACAGAAGCCGGAAGCGCTGCTTGCCCGCATCATGATGGCCTCGACCAAGCCGGGCGACGTCGTGCTCGATCCCTTCTTCGGCTCGGGCACCACCGGCGCGGTCGCCAAGCGCCTCGGTCGCCATTTCGTCGGCATCGAGCGCGAGCAGGCCTATATCGACGCAGCCAATGAGCGCATCGCCGCGGTGCGCCCGCTGGAAAACGCTGATTTGACAGTGCTTTCGGGCAAGCGCGCCGAACCGCGCGTCGCCTTCATCAGCCTGATCGACAACGGCCTTGTCGCGCCCGGCGCCACGCTCTACGACGCCAAGAAGCGCTGGGCGGCGAAAGTGCGCGCCGACGGCACGCTGGCGATCGGCGACAGCGCCGGCTCGATCCACAAGATCGGCGCCGAGGTGCAGGGGCTGGACGCCTGCAACGGCTGGACCTTCTGGCACTATGAGCGAAGCGGCGGCCTGACCCCGATCGACGAGCTGCGCCGCATCGCCCGGCTCGGCATGGAGCGGGCAGGGGCCTGAGCCGCCGGTCCGCTCTTGAAACGACGCTTCAACGGATCGCCGCAAGCGATTCAGTTCAGGCCACAATCCCGAGCCGTTCAAGATCCGCTTTAAGCGTCGGGGCGTCGGTGAACAGCAGCGCCTGCCAGCCGGCGGCCTTGGCGCCGTCGACATTCTTCTGGCTGTCGTCGATGAATAGCGAGGCCGACGGATCGAGTTCGAACGACACGACGTGATGGTCGTAGATGGCGCGGTCGGGCTTGATCAGGCCAATATCCCCGGAGACGGTGACGCCCCGCGGCTTTTCCAGGAACGGAAAGCGGGCGCGGGCCTCGCGGAACGTGTCCGAGGCCCAGTTGGTGAGCAGCGTCACGTCGTGGCCGTCCTCGATCAGGCCTTCCAGCAAAGCGACGCTGTCTTCATAGGCGTGCGGCGCCATCTCGTGCCAGTAGCGGCGGAAATTGCGGATGTTCTCGGCATGGTCGGGATGCTCGGCGATCAGCAGCGCCTCGGCTTCTTCCCAGGTCCGGCCGCGATCCTGCTCGAGATTCCATGCGCTGGTGCAGACATTATCGAAGAACCATTTCCGCTCCCCGGCATCGGGGATCAGGCGGCTGAACGGAATGTCCGGATCGTAATGGACCAGCACCTTGCCGATGTCGAAGACGATATGGCGGATTTCGGTCATTGCATGCCTTTCGGTCTCTTGGTCGCGCCCGGTATGGCCGCTTCGATTGCCTTTTTCATGACAGTCGGCAGCGCCTCCCCGGAAATCTCGTGGGCCAGCGACCAGAAATGCCCGGATGGCGCGGCGCCGTTGACGCGGGCGTGGAAGATTTCGAGCTCGAGCGCGAAATGGGTGAAGACATGGCCGATCTGCCCGGCGCGCCGCCAATCGGCGGGAAAGGGCGCGGCGCCGGCTGTCGTGGCGCCGTCGATCCGCGCCGTCCAGCCCGTGGTCGGCACCTCGGTCATGCCGCCGAGCAGGCCTTTCTCCGGCCGTTTGCGCATAAGGATGGCGCCGTCGGCGCGCTCGGCGACGAACGCAGCACCCCTGCGCAGCGGCTTGTCGTCCTTCGGCAGGCGGACCGGGAAACGCTCGGGATCGCCCGTGAGAATGGCGCTGCAATCCTCGCGGACCGGGCAGAGCATGCAGCGCGGCCGCTTCGGCGTGCAGGTCGTCGCGCCGAGATCCATCATCGCCTGGGCGAAATCGCCGGGCCTGGCCTGCGGCACCAGCTTTTCGACCAGTGCGCGGATTTCGGGTTTCGCTTCGCTGAGCGGGGCTTCGATCGAATAGAGCCGGGTCATCACCCGCTCGACATTGCCGTCGACGACTGCCGCCGGCCGGTCGAAGGCGATCGCCGCGATCGCCGCCGCCGTATAGGCGCCGATCCCCGGCAATTCGCGCAGGCCGGCCTCGGTGTCGGGAAAGCGGCCGCCGCGCAGCGCGACGAGGTCGGCGCAGGCCTTCAAATTGCGCGCCCTGGAATAGTAGCCGAGCCCGGCCCAGGCTTTCATCACGTCTTCGGCGGGGGCCGCCGCCAGCGCCTCGACCGTCGGCCATTTCTCGACGAAATTGCGGAAATAGGCCTTTACCGCCTCGACCGTGGTCTGCTGCAGCATCACCTCGGACATCCACACGCGATAAGGATCGGCCCTCACGCCGCGCGCAAACGCAACCGGCGTGACGCGCCAGGGCAGGTCGCGGTGATGCGCGTCGTACCAGGCAAGCAGGCGGGACGCGATGCCCGTGTCTTCGGACGCGGCTTTCTGTGATGCCTTGCGGGTCTGGTCGAGCGGTGCCATTGATCGGATGAATTGGGGAATGGAGAACGCACATGGCAGGGAAAAGGCCCTTCGGCAATCCCGTTCCGGTGAGCGATCTCGCCACCGAGATCCTCGACCCGGTGCTGAAGAAGCGCGCCGGCATCTCGATCGGGCTGGTGCAGTCCTGGGAGGAAATCGCCGGGCCGCGCCTGGCCACTCATTCGCGCCCGGAAAAAATCCAGTGGCCGCGCCGGCTGCATGAGGACGACCCGTTCGAGCCGGCGACGCTGATCATCGCCTGCGAAGGCATGGCGGCTCTGCATCTGCAGCACGAGGCCGGCGAGGTCATCAACCGCGTCAACGCCTTCCTGGGCTTCAACGCTATCGGCCGCATCAAGATCCTGCAGAAACCGGTGCTTTCGCAAAAGGCGCGGCCGAAGCCCGCGCCGCGACCCTTGACCGAGGCCGAGAAGGCAAAGCTTTCGCATCTGGTCGGCAAGATCGAGGACGACGGCCTGCGCGCTTCGCTGGAGCGGCTTGGCGCCACAATTTTGGGTGAAAGGAAGCCCAAAGGGTCGTAAGAAGCGTCATGAATGCGTCACCAATCTCGCGCATTCGTGATGCTCGTGATCAAGTTTCGCGATTGGATTGGGGATCGGGATGCCTTAATTCGCGCCAACTCTCGCCTTTTCTAGCCCTTGCATTGCAAAATCCAACCGATATCAGGTGATTCGCATGAACCGTGCCCCGTTTGGCAATAGCTTGTCCCGCAGAAACCTTCTGACAGCGCTGGCCGCTGTTCCTGCGGTGGCGCTGCTTGCCGCATGCAGCGACTCCGGCGAGGAGGCCAAGGCCGCCGACGTGAAGCCCGCCGACCCGTCGACGCCTGCCAAGCCCGCCGCCACTCCGGCGGCCGCCCAGGTGCCGGAGGCACAGGGCACGGTCGACATGGCGGAACTGCTCAAGCCCGGCGCGCTGCCCGAAAAGCAGCTCGGCAAGGACGACGCCAAGGTCACCATCGTCGAATACGCCTCGATGACCTGCCCGCATTGCGCGCATTTCGCCATGACCACCTTCCCCGAGCTGAAGACCAAGTATATCGACACCGGCAAGGCGCGTTACATCCTGCGCGAATTCCCGTTCGACCCGAGCGCCGAGGCCGGCTTCATGCTGGCGCGCTGCTCCAAGGACAATTACTTCGCCATGGTCGACGTGCTGTTCAAGCAGCAGCCGAGCTGGGTCGGCGTCAACAACACCAAGGAAGCGCTGCTGCAGATCTCCAAGCTCGCCGGTTTTACACAGGAGTCCTTTGAGTCCTGCTTGACGGACCAGAAACTTCTGGACGATGTGAGAGCAGTCCAGAAA
>NZ_RZRY01000375.1:0-6260 GCF_003998035.1 Mesorhizobium sp. M2A.F.Ca.ET.039.01.1.1
TATGTATGTCGCGCCGGGCGATGCGGTGGTGACCTCGCTCGGCGCCTACCCCACTTTCAATTTCCACATCGCCGGCGTCGGCGGCCGGCTGGTCACGGTGCCTTATGCCAACGACAAGGAGGATTTGGACGGGCTCCTCGCCAAGGTCGTCAGCGAAAAGGCGCCGCTGGTCTATCTCTCCAATCCCGACAATCCGATGGGAAGCTGGTGGGAGGCGCCGGATGTCGTCCGCTTCATCGAAGCGCTGCCGGAAACCACCATGCTGGTGCTGGACGAAGCTTATGGTGAGCTTGGCCCGGCCACGGCGCTGCCGGCGATCGATGTCGCGCGGCCGAACGTCATCCGCATGCGCACCTTCTCCAAGGCTTACGGCCTGGCCGGCATACGCTGCGGCTACGCCGTGGCGGAGGCCGAGGTGATCCGCGACTTCGAGAAGATCCGCAACCACTACGGCGTCAGCCGCATGGCGCAGATCGCCGGTCTCGAGGCGCTTGCCGATCAGGATTACCTGCGCACGGTGGTGGCGCGCGTGGCGGCTGGCCGCGAGCGCATTTCGACCGTCGCCAGGCAGAACGACCTGAAACCGTTGCCGTCGGCGACCAATTTCGTCACCATCGACTGCGGCCGCGACGGCGCCTTCGCGCTGAAGGTGATGCAGGGCCTCTTGTCGCGCGACGTGTTCATCCGCAAGCCGATGGTCCCCAGGCTCGACCGCTGCATAAGGGTCAGCGTCGGCCTCGACCACGAGCTCGACATCTTCGCCGAGGAATTGCCGGGCGCGCTCGCGGCAGCGCGGGGGAACTGACCGGACCCCAGCCCCTGCTTCCCAGGGAGCTAATTGGGCGATTCACAGTCCCGCGGCTGCCAGCAGACGCGTCACGCGGTTCAGCGCATCGGAAAGCTCAGCGGCTTGCCCGTTCTCGAGCTTGACGATCAGGCGGGCGAGATCGCGGTTCGTCGTTGCCTCGAGATCGGCCAGCGCGGCCTTACCCCGCTCGGTCAGCGCAAGGACGGGCGGCCCGTTCTCCGGGTCGTCGCGCATTTCAGCCAGCCCCGTGGCAGTGAACCTCCGAAGCACCCGCATGAGATAGGCGGGGGCGAGGTTGAGTTCTCCAGCCAGTTCGGATGCCACCGGCGCGAGGTCGAGATGAAACATGCGCGCCAGCAGACCAGCCGGTCCAACGGGTCTAGGCTTGCACCCGAGCTCGAACAGCAGGCGGGCTTCGACCAGCGTGTAGGGGCTCTGCATCAAGGTCTCATCGAGCAACCCCACCAGCCCGGTATAGAACCGGTTGAAGCGACGAATCTCATGGACCAGGGCTTCATGCGGCATGCCGACCCTCCTCGGAGACATTACATCCGATAATTTCCTTGTTGGTTGACTGAGTCAATTATTTAATCGCCATACCACCCATCCTTTGAACCGGTTGCATTTGCCCGTTCGCGCTCCAGATTGATGGGGAAGATTCTGGAGCGGACGATGCAAGGTGAGCAAAAAGCCGTTCGGGTGCGTGTTTCCGGTACGGTGCAAGGCGTGAGCTACCGTGTCTGGACGCGCGGCGAAGCCCTGCGTCTCGGGTTGACGGGTTGGGTGCGCAACGAGCGCGACGGCTCGGTCACCGCTCTGATTGCCGGCGCCGATGTCGCTGTCACGGCGATGACCGAACGTCTGTGGCAAGGGCCGCGTGGCGCGCTCGTCTCGAAGGTCGAGATCGAGGAAGCGGGCGACGACGCGCCCGTGGATTTCAGGATTGTCGTGTGAGTTGGTCTCTCCCCCCTTGAGGGGGAGATGGCCGGCAGGCCAGAGGGGGTCGTCTCACGTAGGTCTCCAGCGTGGGCTTCTTGCCGCAAAGGGCGTTGGCGCTTCACGCGAGACGACCCCCTCTGTCGCCTTTGGCGACATCTCCCCCTCAAGGGGGGGGAGATTTGGCGCTTGAATTAATTGAACGTTCGTTTTATTAGTGCTGCTGGAGGCGAAATGGCGCGCACCACAGGCTCAGACGGGGAAAAGACCGAGGCGGCCGTCCGCGAGGCGGCGGTCAGCCTGATCGCGCGGCTGGGCTATGAGGCGATGTCGATGCGGCAGCTGGCGGCTGAGGTCGGCGTGCAGGCGGCAGCGCTCTACCGTTACTTCCCCACCAAGGAAGATCTGCTTTTCACCTTGATGCGAGAGCATATGGAGGGTCTGCTCAAGGCTTGGGACGCGGCGCGGCCGTTAAGTGCCGATCCGGTCACCCGGCTTGCCGCCTATGTCGAGAACCATATCGCCTTCCACATCGAGCGGCGCCACGCCACCCATGTCTCCAACATGGAATTGCGCAGCCTGTCGCATGAAAGACTGACGCAGATCCTCAAGATGCGCACAGCCTATGAGAAGGAGCTGCGCACGATCCTGCGCGACGGCGTGGAAGCAGGCGCGTTCGAGATCGACGATACGGGCCTGACCGCCATGGCGCTGATCCAGATGATGACCGGCGTGATCGTCTGGTTCCGTCCGGGCGAACGGCTGTCGCTCGCCGAAGTCACGGCATCATATCTTTCGATGACAATGCGCCTGGTCGGCGCGACAATCAGCCATGGCACCGCGCGTCCTTCCGGGCGAGCCGGGAACGCCGTGGCACTCTGATACGGGCATGATCCCCGCGAAGACCGGGGCGTGCGCAGGGAGGAACGGCATGTACACGAACACGCTCAGCTTCGGACTTGATCCCGACATCGAGGCGTTGCGCGACACTGTACGGCGCTTCGCTCAGGACAGGATCGCGCCGATCGCGGCGGAGATCGACCGCTCCAACGAGTTTCCCGCGCATCTGTGGGGCGAGCTCGGCGCGCTCGGCCTGCTCGGCATCACCGCCGATCCTGATTTCGGCGGAACCGGCATGAACTATCTCGCGCATGTCGTGGCCATGGAGGAGATTTCGCGCGCATCGGCTTCTGTCGGCCTCTCCTACGGCGCGCATTCCAACCTTTGCGTCAACCAGATCAATCGCTGGGCCACGCCGGCGCAGAAGGAGAAATACCTGCCTGCCCTCTGCTCGGGCGAAACCGTCGGCGCGCTGGCGATGTCGGAACCGGGCGCTGGCTCCGACGTGGTGTCGCTCAGGCTGCGCGCCGAAAAGCGCAATGACCGCTATGTGCTCAACGGCTCGAAAATGTGGATAACCAACGGCCCCGACGCCGGAACGATGGTGGTCTACGCCAAGACCGATCCGGAGCGCCATTCGCGCGGCATCACCGCTTTCATCGTCGAAAAGACTTTTGCCGGCTTTTCGGTGGCGCAGAAGCTCGACAAGCTCGGCATGCGCGGCTCCAACACCGGCGAGCTCGTCTTCGAAAATGTCGAGGTGCCGTTCGAGAATGTGCTGCATGAGGAAGGGCGCGGCGTCGAGGTGCTGATGTCGGGGCTCGACTATGAGCGGGCAGTGCTTTCCGGAGGCCCCATCGGGCTGATGGCGGCCTGCCTCGACGTCGCCGTACCTTACGTGCATGAGCGCAAGCAGTTCGGCCAGCCGATCGGCACGTTCCAACTGGTGCAGGGCAAGCTCGCCGACATGTACACGACGATGAATGCCGCGCGGGCTTACGTCTATGCGGTGGCGGCCGCCTGCGATCGCGGCGAGACCACGCGCAAGGACGCCGCCGGCTGCCTGCTCTTCGCGGCCGAGAAGGCGACGCAGATGGCACTCGACGCGATCCAGCTGCTCGGCGGCAACGGCTATATCAACGATTACCCGACGGGACGGCTGCTGCGCGATGCCAAGCTCTACGAGATCGGCGCCGGCACCAGCGAGATCCGCCGCTGGCTGATCGGCCGCGAGATCATGGCGGAGGGGGCGTGATGCCCCTCTCCGCCATCTCAGCCGAACGCCTTGGGCAGGTCGTCGGTTGGCTTGGCGACGATCTGATGCGCGTCGCGCCACAGGATCTCGCGCTGACGGGCCGCCGTGATCGGGCGCACCGGCAAACCACCCTCTTCGATCAGCCAGGCGCAATAACGCGCACGACTGATCGCTTCCCTGGCGTCCGGATGGAACCAGCAGATGCCCCAGATCGAATTCCGGCGCTTGAAATGCCGGCCGACCCGGCCTGGAATGGGCAGATGCCGGTTGAACCAGTCGAACTGATCGTCCAATTCGTCATGGATCCAGTCCGGGCATCCGTTCCGGTACAGGTACCAGGACGCGTGGAAGAAGCCGGTCTCCACCCGGCTGTTCGGATGGATCAGCGGCGTTACAAACCGCAAATACATGATGACACCCACAGCGCCTGCGGGCGCCGTGTTCCTCTTGCTCAGATTCGGGACGTGGACAGCCGCCCTTCGGCGGCGTCAGGCCATGGCCGAAGGGAGACATCTGGTGAAACGCATATCCATGCTTTCCATCGTCGCCTCTTGAGGGTGTCATACGTACAAAAGATGCCACGGTTGGCACGCTGCATCCGGGCGCGGGCTGTTACACTGGTTCCGCTACGGCATCAAGAGGTGTGAGGAACAAATTGGCCACCCTGCAAACCCAGATCTCCCCCTCCTCCGACATTTTCCGCGCCAATGCCGAACGCATGCGGGCGCTGGTCGACGACATTTCCGAGAAGGCGGCAGGCGTCGAGCGCGGCGGCTCCGACGAGGCGCGCGAACGCCATGTCTCACGCGGCAAGCTTCTGCCGCGCGAGCGGCTGGCACAGCTGCTCGACACCGGCTCGCCCTTCCTCGAGGTCGGCCAGTTCGCGGCCTGGTCGATGTATGGCGAGGACATTCCGTCGGCCGGCATCATCACCGGCATCGGCCGGGTCGAGGGCCGGGAGGTGATGGTCGTCGTCAACGACGCGACGGTGAAGGGCGGCACCTATTATCCGCTGACGGTGAAGAAGCATTTGCGCGCGCAGGAGATCGCGCTGCAGAACAACCTCCCATGCGTCTATCTGGTCGACAGCGGCGGCGCCAATCTGCCGAACCAGGATGAAGTCTTCCCCGACCGCGAGCATTTCGGCCGCATCTTCTACAACCAGGCCAACATGTCGGCGGCGGGCATCCCGCAGATCGCCTGCGTGATGGGCTCCTGCACGGCGGGTGGCGCCTACGTGCCGGCGATGTCGGACGAGACGATCATGGTGCGCAACCAGGCGACCATCTTCCTTGGCGGCCCGCCGCTGGTGAAGGCGGCGACGGGGGAGGATGTCAGCGCCGAGGAGCTCGGCGGCGCGGACGTCCATACCAGGCTTTCCGGTGTCGCCGACCACTACGCCATGGACGACGAGCACGCCCTGGCCATTTGCCGGCGCATCATCCGGAATCTGAATCGGAACAAGGCCCTGAGCCTGAATCTGCAGAAGCCGATCCAACCGCTTTACGATCCGCAGGAACTCTACGGCATCGTGCCGACGGATCTGCGCCAGCCCTATGACGTGCGCGAGGTGATCGCGCGCCTTGTCGACGGTTCGGAGTTCGACGAGTTCAAGCAGAATTACGGCACGACCTTGGTCACCGGCTTCGCGCATCTGCACGGCATGCCGGTCGGCATCCTCGGCAACAACGGCGTGCTGTTTTCCGAAAGCGCGCTCAAGGGCGCGCATTTCATCGAGCTCTGCTGCCAGCGCGGCATTCCGCTGGTCTTCCTGCAGAACATCACCGGCTTCATGGTGGGGCGAAAATACGAGGCCGGCGGCATCGCCAAGGACGGCGCCAAGCTGGTCATGGCCGTCGCCACCGCCAAGGTGCCGAAGCTCACCGTCATCATCGGCGGCTCGTTCGGCGCCGGCAATTACGGCATGTGCGGCCGCGCCTATTCGCCCCGCTTCCTATGGATGTGGCCCAACGCGCGCATCTCGGTGATGGGCGGCGAGCAGGCAGCCACCGTGCTTGCCATGGTCAAACGCGAAGGCATCGAGCGCAAGGGTGGTGAATGGAGTGCCGAGGAGGAAGCCAAATTCAGGAAGCCGATCCTGATGAAATACGAGCATGAGGGCCACCCGCTCTATTCCTCGGCGAGGCTCTGGGACGACGGCATCATCGATCCGGCCAGAACCCGCGACGTGCTGGCGCTCAGCCTCTCCGCGGCGCTCAATGCCGGCATCGAGGACACGAAGTTCGGCGTGTTCAGGATGTGACGATGGGTGCTCTCGGCGACAGGATCCGCATCCACACCGGCGACATCACCCGACTCGTGGTGGATGCCATCGTGAACGCAGCGAATTCCTCATCGCTCGGCGGTGGCGGCGTCGACGGCGCCATCCACCGCGCGGCCGGGCCGGAGCTGGTTGCCGAG
>NZ_RZRY01000376.1:0-6252 GCF_003998035.1 Mesorhizobium sp. M2A.F.Ca.ET.039.01.1.1
GCGAAAGCCACGACCGATCCTGGCGCGCCCAAGCGGCGGCACTTTGCAAGCGGAGGGGAAAGCCGCCAGGTCGGTGATCTCGTCACGCCTGAACCTGATCTTCTCGTGCTGCGGGTCTTCCTGATCCAAGTAATCTTCCGTTGTGACGAACTCGTCATGGACGAATCCCCGCCTCACGTTATATCGATGCGTTCCCACGCGTAACCGCAAACAAGGGCATCGATATGGCTGATCTCGAGGTCGGCGACGCAGCGCCTCAATTCGATCTTCCGCGTGACGGCGGCGGCTCCCTCAGTCTCGCCGCGCTCCGGGGCAAACCCATTGTACTCTACTTCTACCCGCAGGACGACACCACAAGCTGCACCAGCGAGGCGATCGGCTTCTCGCAGTTGAAGCCGGAGTTCGAGAAGGCCGGCGCCGAAGTGATCGGGCTGTCCCCCGATAGCGTGAAGAAACACGACAAATTCAAGGCGAAGCACGATCTCACCGTCGATCTCGTCGCCGACGAGGAGCGCAAGGTGATCGAGGCCTATCATTTGTGGGTCGAGAAGACGATGTACGGGCGCAACTATATGGGTGTCGAACGCGCCACCTTCCTGATCGGCAAGGATGGGCGCATTGCCCGCGTCTGGCGCAAGGTTCGCGTCAAGGGCCATGCCGAAGAAGTGCTCGAGGCCGTGCGCGCGCTCTGAGCGTCGCCAACCCCCACCAAAGCAATCGACAATTATGGTCGTTACTCGTCAGGTGCCTCGGCCTTCGGCTGCCGCCACGTCCTCCAGGATTTCGAACGATGGCTCGCTTGATCGGCCAGCGCGGCGAGATGGCCACGCAAACCGCGCGCACCCATCATGGACGACAGCGTGACTGACTGCGTGGCGAAGCGCCGCTTGAAATCCTCGCCGCCGCAGAGAAAATCGACCGTGGCGAGGCCACGGTCGAACGACCATTGGATATAGTCCATCATCAGTACCATGCCCGGCGAGGCGCGCTCGTATTCGGGATCATAGGTGGTGACGAAAGCCATCATCGTGCCGTGCTGCTCGAAATTGATCGAGACGGCGACGATCGTGTCGTCGAGCTCCAGCACGAAGATGCGCAACAGCCCGAGGTCGGCCAGCACCGAAGTAAGCGCGGCAAGAACCGGCGAGCCCTTATCGAACAGATCCGAGGCGCGACCATGGCGAGCGAGCCAGAGCCGCTTCAACGTCGCGACGCGCTCGAGCACCGGCTCTCGCGGCTCCGCCGAGTCCAGCAGCCGGAAACGCAATGCACCGCTTTCTTCCATGAACTTGCGGCCACGACGATAGTTCTGCCGGCCCTTCTTGGACAACGTCTCGAACCATTCCGCCCCACGCTGCCAGGAGCCAGCGACACGATAGCTGATTTCGGTGCGGTGATTGGGCCGAAGCGCCTTGCCATGAGCCGGTTCCAGCAGGGCATGAACACCGGCATCCGGCAGCAGACGGTTGAGATAGATCAGGTCGAAGCCACCCTGGTCAAAAACATACTGCCAGAGGCGGGAGATCGCCCGCGGGTCGCTGTCGGGTGCAACCAGCGCGTCGCCATAGTCACTGTGATCCTTCGCCGCCCATTCGAGTATGCGGATGCCGGAACGCCTGAAGGTCGCGAGCGCTATCACGCCATCGAGCCGGTCGCCGTTCCAGGCAAGCCCAATCCTGAGCGCGCGCCGCTCCTGCTGCGGGGTGGTGCGCCACCAGGCCGCGATCCAGTCCGGGTGCTGGAAGACAAGCCCGCCAGCCCACTGCCAGAGCGCCCTCCAGGCCGGTGCGATCTCGGCCAGGCGCGCCGCCGACGTCACGACTTCGAAGGTGTGTGTCCGCGGGATTGCGAGCACAACGGGACCGTTCATGGCCGTGTCCCCTCCGACGCTCGCGAGGTGCGTGACCGTGGCTTTCCAGGCCGGATGCGCCTGGCGATATGTCCCCACATCCGCTTCAGCGGCATGACGTAGAGGCCTGCGAGCGACTGATAGTCGCGCACATCGCGGTCGACCAGCCCGAACGTGAAGTCCTCGTCAGGCCTCGGCACACACAATGTTCCGAAGAGCCGGTCCCAGAACGAGAAGAGCAGCCCGAAGTTCTTGTCGTAGTGGCGCGGATCGACGCTGTGATGCAACTGATGCCAGTGGGGACACAGGATCAAATGGTTGAGCGGGCCGAACGAGATCTTGAAATGCGTGTGCCTGACGAAATCCATCATCAGGATGTTACGCATGACATAGACGTTGACGCCAAAAACGGTCAGTTCGACAAGGTTCAGCGAAATCAGCGACCAGATGCCGAAGCAGAACCCTACGATGATGCCATCCCAGGCTCGGTTCATCAACTCGTCGAGCGGATGGACCCGGTCCTTGGTGATCCCGACCATCACCTCGGCCGAGTGATGCACCTTGTGCAGTTCCCAGAGCAGCGGATAGCGATGCTGCGCGACGTGATAGAGATAATAGGAAATGTCGTAGGCGAGGAGCATGCTGACGGTGAAGATCAGAACCGTCACCGGCCCTGCCGGCCCCTCGGTCAGAGGCGGCTGGAAGTGGAGCAGTGTCGAAAACAGCCAGTTGGTCCCATACCCCACCGCTGTGACGAAGACGATTCCGGCGGGCAGCATCAGGAAAGGCATCAGGGCCTTCTTCGTGACCCAGAACAGAAGGTCGGCCTTCGCGGAGGGATGGGTGATGACCTCGTGCGGGATGACGAACTCGAAGAACTCCTTCCAGCTCTTCTCCTCGACCGTGCGCCAATAGGCTACAAGCGCGCTGACAAAGGCAGTCAGCAGCAAAAGCCCGGTCGCCAGCAGACTGGTGCCCGAAATCTTGTCGAGGATCTTGCCAACCAGATCGTCCAGCATTCCTACCGCCACGGTGAATCCCAAACACCAACACGCCTTTACTCGAAAAACGTCAACTAAACGCAATCGAACAGAGTTAAGAAACCCGAGCCTTACTCTGGGAGCTACAGGCCGCTCCTGGCAGAACATTGGAGTTCGTCGCCAACGATTTCGCGACATGGCGTCCGCGTCCAGGAGATTTACGCGCAACCCCGTGCCCGTGCTGCGTGCATTCGGCGCCGCGCGGTCGACCCGGCAAGCCTTTGTTAACCCTAATAATGTGTAATCAGGCTTGTCGTTGGTCCCGTAACGAAAGCCTGGTCCCCGTGAAACCAACCGGTCAGTCAGCTGTCTTCGGCAGGCGCAAGGAACCGCACACGGTCATCATCGCCCGCGGCAACGAGATAAGGCATTTCACCATCCGCCCCTGGCTCGCCGCCTTCCTCGGCTCGGCCCTGGCGGCGATCGCCATCGGCTATCTGCTTGCCACGTCCTATCTGGTGTTGCGCGACGACCTGATCGGCGCCACGACGGCCAGGCAGGCGCGCATGCAGCAGGCCTATGAGGACCGCATCTCGGCCCTTCGTGCCCAGGTCGACCGCATTACCAGCCGCCAGCTTCTCGACCAGCAGCTGATGGAAACCAAGGTCAGCGAACTCTTGGCCAGGCAGACCCAGCTCAGCGAGCGCCACGGGCGGCTCGGCCCGATCCTCGAGCGCGCCGAGAACGAGGTCGGCGACGCGCCCGCGGCAGGCGCCGCGGCGGCCAAACGCGATGAACCCGCAGAGGTCACCGGCAGCCTCTCTCAGGCGCCGACCTATTCCGTCGCATCCTTGAGCGCCGGTGACACCAGGCCCTTCTCGCTCTGGTCGACAAGATCCGATCCGCTCGATGCTGAAACGGCCGCCGATCGCGCCGACAAGCTGTTCGTCTCGATCAACGCTTCGCTGAAGGCCATCGAGAGCCAGCAGCTCTCGCGCATCACCACGCTTGCCGACAGCGCCTACAAGAATGCCGATGCCATAACCCAGGCGCTGGAAGCCGCGGGCCTGCCGGTCGACAGCGAGCTCAACAAGAGCGATGTCGGCGGCCCACTGGTGCCGCTCGATCCCTCGCTGGTTTTCGACAGCAGGGTCAAGGAACTGGACGAGGCGCTCGACGCGCTTGACGGAGTCAAGAAGGAGGCGCGCAAGCTGCCGCTCGCCAACCCCGCCCCTGGCCATCCAGTGACCAGCCCGTTTGGCGTACGCACGGACCCGATCCTGGGCAGCGCCGCCCTGCACACGGGCATGGATTTCAGGGCGCCGATCGGCATGCCGGCCAAGGTCACGGCCGCCGGCATCGTCACCAGGGCCGGCTGGGCCGGCGGCTACGGCCGCATGGTCGAGGTCGACCACGGCAACGGCTTCGCCACACGCTACGGACATCTGAGCGAGATCGACGTCACTGTCGGCCAGAAGCTCGCCGCCGGCGACATCATCGGCAAGACCGGCAGCAGCGGGCGCTCGACCGGCCCGCACCTCCATTACGAGGTGCGCCACGATGGCGAGGCGGTCGACCCGCTACGCTTCCTCACTGTCGGCAAGAAGGTCGCGCAATACCTTTGACCGGCTTATCCGACAAAGGCGCCTGCGGATCGGCTAAGCGCCGTAATTCTCCTGTCCAGCCAGGTACATCGTTGCCGCCGAAACCAGAGTAAGGACGCCGTTCTTCAACGCCGTCTCGTCGATGCGGAACCTGGAATGGTGGAGTGGGTAGACTGACCCTACCCCCTCGTTGCGGATGCCGAGCCGGAAATAGACCGACGGGCGTTTCTCGCTGTAGTAAGCGAAGTCGTCGGCAATGCTCCATCCAGGCATGTTGAGAGCATTATCCGCGCCAATGCTGGCTTTGGCGCCGGCCATGATCAGGGCCGCCATCTCGGCATCGTTGACGACGCCTGGTTCGCCTCGGTGGATGTCGATCTTTACGCTGGCGCCGTGGCTTGCCGCTGTTCGTTCAAGCATCTCGCGAAGCCGGCGCCAGGCCCGCTCGCGAGTGGCGTCGTTGCCGCTGCGGATGGTGCCTTTGAACGCGACCTTGCCCGCAGTGACGTTATAGGCATTGCCGCCATTGATGGCGGTCACCGAGATGACCAGCGGATCATAGGGATCGGTCTCACGCGAAACGATCTTCTGCAGCTCGCTAACCATGGAGCAGGCGACAGTCAGCGCGTCTATGCCTTCATAGGGCTTTGCCGCATGCGCCGCCGAGCCGGTGACCAGCACATCGAACGTGTCGCAGGCGAGAGTGTAGGGACCCGGGCCGACGGCCACCTTGCCGGACGGCGTATACGGATCGACATGGACGCAGATCGCGGCATCGACGTCGTCGAGAAGCCCCTCCTCGACCACCCGTCGCCCACCGGACGGTTCATCTTCCTCGGCCGGCTGGAAGATGAGGCGAACGGTTCCGCCGAAACTGTCGCGTGAGCGATTGAGATGCGCGGCGACCGCAAAGCCCATCGCGGCGTGGGCGTCATGGCCGCAGGCATGCATCACGCCCGGATTTTTGGACGCAAAGTCGACGCCGGACTCCTCCTCGATCGGCAGGGCGTCGATATCGGCGCGGATAGCCACCTTGCGGTTCGAAGGCCGGCCGGTGCCGACGATGTCGACGGCAAGCCCGTAGCCGGCCACATCACGGATTTCGGTGATCCCTTCCTTTGCAAGCATCTCGCGCAAATAGCGCTGCGTGCCCGCTTCCCGGTTCGACAGCTCGGGGTGGCAGTGCAGATGGCGCCGGATCTCGATCATCCGATCGAGAATTCCGGCATCGATGTCGGGCGCGGCATCGCTCGTCGAGGACGGCCGGTCAGGTTTTGACATGGATATCCCGCGGGAACTTCGTCAGCGTCTCGTTGCCGGTCTCAGTCACCAGGATGGTCTCGCTGACCTCGATGCCCCAGCCGTCCATCCACATGCCCAGGATGGAATGGACGACATTGCCGGGCTGCAGCACCGTCTTGTCGCCGGGCCGCAGGCTGATCGTGTGCTCGCCCCAATCCGGCGGATAGGCAACGCCGATGGAATAGCCGATGCGCGATTCCTTCTTCAGCCCGTAGCGCTCTATGACCTTGCGCCAGGCGGCTTCGACCGCTTCGGCGGTCGTGCCCGGCCGTACCGTGTCGAGCACCGCATCCATGCCCTCGATCACAGCCTTTGCCGTGTCCGCGACGCGGGTCGGCGTCTTGCCGAGCTGCATGGTCCTGGCAAGCCCTGCGGCATAGCGGCGGCAGACGCCGGCGAGTTCCAGCGCGATAGTTTCGTCCTTTCCGAAACGCCGGTCGCTCCACATGATGTGGGGGGCGGAAGCGTTTTCGCCGCCGAGGATCGTCGGCGGCAGCGCCGTGATGTCGCCGGCGAA
>NZ_RZRY01000377.1:0-6236 GCF_003998035.1 Mesorhizobium sp. M2A.F.Ca.ET.039.01.1.1
ATCTTGGCCGACACGCCGTAGACACGCGCCGCATGGGCTTTGGAGAAAGCGCCTTCTATCACCGACAGCGCCATCTCCTCTCGACGCAGCGGTGTGAGACGGGCATTCTTATGGATGTTCATTCGGACCCTCCGGTGAGTGCTGAAGCTTGGTAACTCCAGTCTCCCCGGTCCGGTCCGAATGGACAACCTCCCGAAAGCTCACAGCTAGTCGTGCGGTTATATAGTTTCCGAGGATGGCCCGCTTGCATACCTGCCTGCCGGTAATCTCTAACCCTTGACTTAGGGCGATGGCTATCGGTTATGCGGCTTGAAAGCGAAGAGGTGGACCCTTCGTCGAGCGCCGGTACGATATGGAGTGCTGCTCCGGGCTAATACCCATCCAGACAGAGCGGAACCTTCTATCACGTCAGACGCTCGGACAGTTGCCAAACCCCGATTTCCTGGGAACTGAATTGTGCTCGCCACCGGGTCCATTTTGCCGGCGCGTCTGTGGTGCAGGCCCCGATCAGCCTGACCAATGGCACAGGAACGCTTCTATGACCGAGCACTGCGAATTTGTCAGCTGGCGAACAATTCCTTGTAGCCGCTCGTCACCATCCAGTTCGCACGGTCGAGATGACTACGAAGCGCCTTCCTGGCGCGCTCCGGTTCAAGTGCCGGATCAATGCCGAGGATCAGTTGGGCCATTTCCTCTTCGGGCGCCTCATCGGCTGAGGCGTCCAGGAGCCTCATATAGATGGTAAAGTGCGCCCTGTCGTAGGCGGTAAGACGGTCAGACCAAGGGACTTCGTCGAGCAGTGTTGAGCTTTGAGTCCTATCTGTTCCCGTTGATTGATTCATGTCTGCCGCGAACCTCGCATGTTGATCGCTGGATCCAAGGCAGAATATCCCAAAATGGGATAATCCGAAACGGGGATTAGTCGCTGAGCCGGTCTCTACCTGCCGGTTCACCTAAATGCCCAAATCTCTTCGATCTCCCCGCCACCAGCGGTTTCTGGCCCAGTTGATCTCACTGCGCAATGTCAAAGGGCTGACGCAGGCGCAGGTGGCTGAGAAGCTTGGTCGTCCGCAATCTTTCGTGGCGAAATATGAGGGTGGCGAACGGCGTCTCGATGTCATTGAGTTTCTCGACGTAACTGCGGCCCTCGATGCTGATCCGTGTGAGATTCTGTTGAGCCTGCGCACGTAGTGGGCGCCCGCGCCCATCACCGCGCGTGCCGTGTGCCGGTGGGTCGAGCCCCGCTTTTCTTGGCTCTGGCGTCTCGACCATTCCGCTGCGCCTCCTAGCGCGTCGTTAGACTCTCGCAATTCGCTCTGTTTTGTGCCTTTCTCAGCAGGTGGCGCCGCATCCTTCTAGGCCCGCCGCGGCGTCCCGCAACCCTTAGCCAGCTGTGAGCTTTCAGTAGGTTGTCCATCCGGCCCTTCGGATGCGGTGCGGCTCAGACGGCGGACCCGTTCCTGTCATGATTCGCCGCCGCACCCATTCCTGGGAAGCAGCCATTGGCGAGCGGAGGACAAAATGATGAGACAGCGAAGCGCTGGGCCATCCGCGCTGTGGTGATACGTCGATGCATGGCGGTTGCGCGACTTCGTTGCTTGAAGCGAAGCGACCGCACCGCCCATTTCGTCAACTGGCGAACAAATCCTTGTAGCCGCTCGTCACCACCCAGTTTGCACGGTCGAGATGACTGCGAAGAACGTTGCGTGCGCGCTCAGGTTCGCGTGCCGGATCAATGCCGAGGATCACTTTGGCCATTTCCTCTTCAGTGGCGTTGTCGGCCGAGGCGTCCAGGAGCCTCATATAGGTTGTAAAGTGGTCCTTGTCGTAGGCTGTAATGCGGTCCGACCAGGGGACCTCGTCGGCGAACGGCGTGTTCGATCTGGGCTGCAACATCGCTAATTCTATCTCCGGCCAATGGACCCGCGAAGCCCTGTGCCTGCTAAATGTGGATTACATATTATAGTTGATAAACTCAAGCCGCCTGATCCGCTGGCTTGCGTGCATGGATATGCGCAAGTTGGTCGGACGGAATGTGCAGAGGATCAGGCAAAGGAAGCGCCTGACGCAGGAGCAGCTTGCGGAGATTTCCGGGTTCAGTCAGCAGTACATCAGCGGCTTGGAGAAAGGCCGAAGAAATCCGACAATTATCACGATCTATGAACTGGCATTGGCCCTCGGCGTCAGCCACATGGATCTGGTTCGGCCCGACAAACAGGCATGATACACCCGCCCTCCAAGTAGCTGGCCGCCTGATGGCGCGCGCCGGGTGCTCGTGAACCCAGGCTTTTCTTAGGGTCCCCCGGCAGCCCCTGCCATTTGGCTCGCCCTGGCCCGGCGCACCCTATTGGACAGTCGGCCGCTGCGGTTTTTGTCAGCCTTTCCTGGGGCGGTCGGCATTGCCTTTTAGGCCCGCCGCGGCCTCCCGCAACCTTCGCTCTCGCTTCAGGTCCTTCTCTTGGTTACGATCCTTCGGATGCGGTTCGCCTCTTTCAGCGGGCCTAATCGCTTTCTGCCGCCCACCCCACGGGGACAGCCACGCGAGACTAGTATGGAGCGTTGCGGTTAGCGCACGAACAGCAAAGGAACTGAAAAAACAGGCAACTGTCGAAGCATGGCTGAACCAGCCATCGTGTCGGCATCTTGGAGCCGCGTGTTCGCCTTGAGGCCCTGCCGGTAGGATCCCTGCAGTTGAAGTCATTGTCGGCATTCTGACAACAATGGACATGAACCGCCGAACTATCAAGGCGACCAGGTTGTTGTCTAGCAATGGTTTTCCGAATCGGCACGGCACTTGCGTTACCAAAAACAAGTACGCCGCGGCACGGATCGCCCAAGAGGCTGAACGACCTGATCTGTTTGACCCTCGCAGCAGGGGTGGATGGCTAACACAAAGGAAACTTTGAAGGTGGACGTTTTCGAAAGTTCTCCAATACCTGTCAGGAAAACACGGACGCCATCTTTCTCGGTGGATCTAGCCTTGCTGGGAGTCGCATTCGTTTGGGGGGCGAGCTATCCGGTCGGGAAAGGCGCACTGTTCTACGCGCCGGTTTCGATACTTGTTCTTTATCGCTTCCTGATTACTACGATCATTACGGCAGTGGCTGCAAGACATGAGATCGCATTGGTCTCCTGGGGCGATTTCATCCGCGGCTTCGCATTGGGAACAATACTTTTTTGCATCTTTATTGCTGAAACTTACGGCGTTGCATCGACAAGCGCAATGAACACGGCCTTGATCATATCGCTTTGTGTGATTTTCACGCCGAGCATCGACTATGGGCTATCACGGCGACTTCCACCTACGGGCATTTTGGCAAGTGCTGCCATAGCGTGCATCGGTGTCGGCATTCTCACTGGCGGGATCAGCAGGTTCAGCCCGGGTGACGCGCTTGTCTTGGGGGCCGCGATTCTGCGAGCGGTTATGGTCGTTTCCACCAAACGCCTTCTGGCCGGCCGGCAGATTTCATCTGCAGCCCTGACGGCCATCCAAGGATCGACGGTGGCAACACTTACTTTCGTTTTGGCCGTCGCTCAGTTCGGAATTTCAGGCCTTGTTGTGAGGGCCACCCTTCAGTTTTGGGGCGCTGTTGCCTTCCTTGCACTCTTCTGCACCCTCGCTGCATTCTACATTCAAAATGCCGCAGTGAGAAAATCCACACCGACACGGGTTGGCTTCTTGATGGGAACAGAACCTTTTTTTGGTTTCGTTCTAGCGCACCTTCTTCTGAATGAGCCTTTGACAGTACCGAGCTTGATAGGCGCAGGCCTCGTCCTCGCTGCGACGTTTGCTGGCATCTGGTTTGAGAGCAGGACATCCAAATGAACCCCATCTTGGCTTCCACCAAACCCGCCATCGGCGGCATTTCGAGTTTTGAAGATCTGGAGGCTTTTCCGGACCGAACCGCACCAGTTGCAACCATGTTCAGCGGCGGTCTCGACAGCACCTATCTTCTCTACAAGCTGCAAAGCCTTGGCTTTGCGAACATTGAAGCTGTCGCAGCGGATGTCGGAACGCGCATCGATCAGCCTTTGTTGGAACGGACGGCAGCCATGTTCGGCGCGCGCTTTGTCTGCCTCGAAGGGCGGGATGCCTTTGTCGAACAAGGCGTGAAATCAGCCATTCGAGCCCACGCCAAGTACCTTGGCATCTATCCGTTGAGCAGTTCGTTGAGCCGTCCCATAATCGCATCTTTGGTTGTTAATCATGCTAGGTCAATCAACTCACGGCTGGTTCTTCATACAGCAAACCTTTCTCAAAACAGTCTTCCGCGCCTTAACAATAGCATTAAGCGCTCAGGATTTTCCGGCAACTTCGGCAGTCCGTATGAATGCTCTGTGATATCCCGACAACAGAAGACCTCCGACCTGTCCAAGTGTGGAGCGACTTTTGTGGCGGACCGCACGTGGAGCGCGGACGAAAACCTCTGGTGTCGGGAATTCGAGTCGGGGCCTTTGGAAGATCCCGAGAACTTTTCCATCCCCGAGGAGGCATTTGCTTGGACGCGCCACATTCCCGCAGAGCAGCCGGTAGAGATCAAACTCGGGTTTGCAGACGGAAGTCTCGTGTCAATTGATGACCGTGATGTTGCATTGGTCGACGCAATCCCGTTCCTGAATAACACGGTCGGCAAATTCGGGCACGGCCGCTTTGTCGGGCTTGAACACATCACAACCGGCCAAAAGGTTCTCGAAGTCCGCGAGGCCCCTGCCGCGGCCATTATCTTCGACGCGCTGCGTCACCTCGAAACCGCTTCTCTTGACGTGGCATCAATCGTTTTGAAGCAAGGGCTTGAGCAAGCCTGGTCCCAAGAGGCGGTTTCAGGTGCATGGGGCAGTACTATTCACCAGATGTGCGAACGGGCCATTGCATCCGCCCTCGAGGGCGTTAGCGGGAGCGTCAGCTACATAGTCGATCACACACGCTTTTTACCTCGGTCGATCCGAGCCAGGACGCCGAGATACATTAGGGACCGCGACCTTTGGGAATACCAAGCCGCAACCCACATAGCGTTGTCCAAAGCGTTCCGTCCTCGCCAAGTCACCAAAAGGGAGACACCCGTGGAAAACAACGCACCCCAGGCGCCGGCCAACCTCAGTCAACAATGCACTGACGGTCTGGTGACAAATGGATGGTGGTTTTCAAAAGGCGAGCGCGCCGAAGCCTGCTTTGGCATCGAAATTGATGCAGCCTGGAAGAACTTTGCTGACCATTGGAATCGACTTCTTCTCGATGAATACATGCGTGACGGCGGAACATATCGTTACCGGCGCTATAGCGCTTTTGAATATGACGCGACTGACGGAATCTTTAGGCTCCTACCCCACGCCCCCTACGAACAATCAAAAAGTGTCAATCATCTGAATGGCGGCTTCAAGCGCCACTTCGAGCCCCTTGAAAACTCCTTTATAGACCATCCCGTCTTAGAAAAGATTCTGACAGGTTTCTGCAGAATTCTATGTGAAGCCGCCCGACATGATCGTTGGAATATCAAGATCCATCCCTACCGGATTGTCGCGCGCGATGGTGTAAATGGCAAACCGGCACCCGAGGGCCTTCACCAGGACGGGGTGGACTTCATTGCTTGCTATATGATTGGGCGGGTCAACGTCACCGGCGGCATGAGCATGATCACCGACGCCTCAAAGGAGTTCCTCGGCGAGGTCGAAATGAACTCCCCGAATGATTTTGTGATCTGCAACGACCGCGAAACCTTTCACGATGTATCGTCGATTGTGGCCGAAAACCTGAAAATGCCGTACGCTTATCGCGACGTCCTTGTGATCGCCTTCGAGAAATTATAACGCCCAGCGCGCCGAGAGCATTTTCAACAAGGTTCAATACTGCTTGGTATCCTCTCGGGTGTTCCTGGTGCGGGAACAATGCAGGATTAATTTCTTGCATCTAAACACCTAGATAGCAGTTTCGCCTCTCTGGTATGATGGTTTTTGGCCTCGCGGATCTCGCGTAATACGAATGACCGTGGACACCCCCGATCTTCGCAAGAAAGTGAGAAATTATCCTCATGCTGTCCGACGAGGTGGTCTGCGGCTTCGGAGGCACCGGGAACTGGTTTGGTAGCCAGACATTTGGGATGGAACCGGACATGCTCTCGATCGCCGGGGGGCTTTCATCCGGTCACCTGCCCATTGGCGGCGTCATTATCTCGACAAGATTTATCAATGCGCCGCTGACGAGGCCCACAAGGTCGGCGTGTTCGGTCACGGTTTCACCT
>NZ_RZRY01000378.1:0-6224 GCF_003998035.1 Mesorhizobium sp. M2A.F.Ca.ET.039.01.1.1
GACCAGCGTCGCGGTCGACGCGGCCGGCCTCGGCGAGCGCGCCGCCCATGCCATGCTGAAGATGATCCAGTCGCGCACCACGCGCGCCGAGGACCATATCGGCGCCGTCAGCCTGGTCGTGCGGGAAAGCAGCGGGCCAAACCGCAACAGCCAGGTGGGAGACGCGGCATGAGCACGCGATGGGGACTAATCGGCGCCAGCACGATCGCCAAGCAGTTCATGATCAGCGCCATCCGCGCGCAGGCCAATGGCGAGATCGCAGCCGTGATGAGTTCGAACGCGGAGCGCGCGGAGGCCTACGCCCGCGAGAACGGCATTCCGGCCGCCGTCTCGACCCTCGACGCTCTGCTCAACTCGGACATCGACGCCGTCTACATCTCCACCACCAACGAATTGCATCTTGAGCAGGGCATGGCCGCGATCAAGGCGGGCAAGCATGTGCTGTGCGAAAAGCCGCTGGCGCTGACTAGCGCCGATGCGAAGACGATGGTTTCGGCAGCGAAGAACGCCGGCATCGTCTTCGGTACCAATCATCACCTGCGCAACGCCGGCGCTCATCGCGCCATGCGAGAGGCGATCGCCGCCGGCCGCATCGGCAAGCCGATCGCGGCGCGCGTCTTCCACTCGGTCTTTCTGCCGGAGAACCTGCAAGGCTGGCGTATCACCAGGCCCGAGGCCGGCGGCGGCGTGGTGCTCGACATCACGGTGCACGATGCCGACACGCTGCGCTTCGTGCTCGGCGACGATCCGGTCGAGGTTTCGGCCTTCACGCAATCGGCCGGCATGGCTGGAAGCGGGCTGGAGGACGGCGCCATGTGCATCTGGCGCTTCAAGTCCGGCGTCATCGCCCAATCGCATGAGGGCTTCACCACGAAATATGCCGGCACCGGCTTCGAGGTGCACGGGACGGAAGGCTCGCTGATCGCCGCCAATGTGATGACGCAGAAGCCGATCGGCTCGGTGCTGCTGCGCACCGCGAGCGGCGAGGAAGAGCTGAGCTTCGACCGCGAGGACCTCTATACCCGCTCGGTCCGCCAGTTCCACGCCGCGATCCGCGGCGAAGGCCAGCCTTCCGCCACCGGCGAGGACGGCATCTGGTCGCTGGCTTCGGCCGAAGCCGCGCTGCAATCGTCGAAGACCGGCAAGGCTGTGACCATCGACCCGCAACTTGGGAGCCTCGATTGAGCAAGCTCGTCTCGGCGGCATACGCCGCCAGCCTGATCAAGGACGGCATGGTCGTCTCGGTATCGTCGTCGAGCGGCCTCGGCTGCCCCGACGCCGTGCTTGCCGCGATCGGCGAGCGCTTCGACGCGGAAGGCCATCCGAAGGCGATCACGACGCTGCATCCGATCGCCGCCGGCGACATGTATGGCATCAAGGGCATCGACCATCTCGCCAAGCCCGGCCTGTTGAAGCGCACGCTGTGCGGCTCCTATCCGTCCGGCCCCTCCTCCGCCGAGCCGCCACAGATCTGGAAGATGATCGGCGACAATTCAGTCGCGGCCTACAACGTGCCGTCGGGCATCCTGTTCGACATGCATCGCGAGGCTGCCGCCAAGCGCCCCGGCGTGCTGACCAAGGTCGGCCTCGATACGTTCGCCGATCCGCGCCACCAGGGCTGCGCCATGAACGCCGCCGCCAGCGAGCCGATCGTGTCGGTTGAGCAGTTCGACGGCGAGGAATGGCTCTACTTCCGCTCGATCGTGCCGAATATCTCAATCATCCGCGCCACCTCCGCCGACGAGCGCGGCAACCTCACCTACGAGCATGAGGGTGCCTATCTCGGCGGGTTGGAGCAGGCGCTTGCCGCCCGCAACAATGGCGGCATTGTCATTGCGCAGGTGAAGCGCGTCGTCGAGAACGGCACGCTGAAGCCGCACGACGTCCGCGTTCCCGGCGTGCTGGTCGACCATATCGTGGTGGCGCCCGATCAGTTGCAGACGACGCAGACGCCTTACGACCCGGCGATCTCGGGCGAGATCTTCCGGCCACTGTCGAGTTTCCGCACGCCGGAGATGAACATCCAGAAGGTGATCGCGCGCCGCGTCGCCATGGAATTGCGCGACGGCATGGCCGTCAACATCGGCTTCGGCATCTCCGCCAACGTGCCTCGCATCCTTCTCGAGGAAGGCCAGCACGGCAAGGTCACCTGGGTGATCGAGCAGGGCGCGGTCGGCGGCGTACCGCTGCTCGACTTCAAGTTCGGCTGCGCCTCGAATGCCGAGGCGATCATGCCCTCGCCGCACCAATTCATCTATTTCCAGGCCGGCGGCTTCGACGCCTCGCTGCTCTCCTTCCTGCAGATCGACCGCCACGGCTCGGTCAATGTCTCGAAACTTTCGGCGCGGCCCCATGTCACCGCCGGCGCGGGTGGCTTCGTCGACATCACGGCGCGGGCGAGGAAGATCGTCTTCTCCGGCTTCTTCAATGCCGGCGCGAAACTCTCGCTGGCCAATGGCGCGATCCGCATCGACCAGGAAGGCAAGGTCAAGAAAGTGGTCGAGGAGGTCGAGCACATTTCCTTCTCCGGCAAGAGGGCCGTCGCGCAGGGACAGGACATCACCTATGTCACCGAGCGCTGCGTCATGAAGCTGACGCCCGACGGCTTGATGGTCACGGAGCTTGCCCCTGGCGTGGACCTCGAACGCGATGTGCTGGCGCAGGCCGAGATCCCGCTCTCCGTCGCCAACGACCTCAAGGTCACGCCTGCGGCGCTCTATCAGAACCGGCCGATCGGTCTGTCGCTCAACGGCGGTGCTTCGCTCGGAGGCGCGCATGGCTGAACTCGTAACTTTCGAGCAGGATGGCGCGATCGGCATCGTCACGCTGCGCCGGCCGGAAAAGTTCAACGCGCTCGACATCCCGATGCTGCGTGCCCTGGAAGCAGCGCTCGACGAGGCGGAGCGGGCCGAGGGCGTCCGCGCCGTTCTCATCCGTGGCGAAGGCAAGGGCTTTTGCGCCGGCGGCGACGTCGAAGCCTGGGGCGCGATGAGCGCCGCCGATTTTCAGGTGCAATGGGTGCGCTATGGCCACCGCGTCTTCGACCGGCTGGCGCGGCTCCGGCAACCGACCATCGCGGTTCTGTCCGGCCATGCGCTGGGTGGCGGGCTGGAGCTGGCGGCCGCTTGCGATTTCCGCGTCGCCGAAACGCAGATAAAACTCGGCTTCCCCGAAACCTCTATCGGCGTCGTTCCCGGATGGTCGGGCACGCAACGCGCCGTGCGCCGCTTCGGTGCACAGATCGTGCGCCGGATGGCGATTGGCGGCGAGATTTTCCTGGCGGCCGACGCGCTGGCGGACGGCATCGTCGACCGGCTGGTCGAAACCGGCAAGGCTTTCGACGAAGCCAGAAGCTGGGCCGAAAAGATCGCCGAGCGCGGCCCGCTGGCGACCGAGGCCGCCAAGCTGATGATCGGCGTTGCCGAGGGCGAGGAAGACGCAGCCGCGACCGAGGCGCTGGCCAGCGGCTTCATTGCGCTGACGGGCGACCTCAAAGCCGGCGTCGGCGCCTTCAAGGCCAGGCAGAAGCCGGCCTTTTCGAGATCCTAGAGAAGACATGATGAACGCACCGCTCAACATTGCCATGCCGGCCGAAGCGTCCCAGGCGCCGCAGCCCTACAAGCTCTTGATCGGCGGCAAGCATGTCGACGCCAGCGACGGCCGCAGCATCGAGCGCGCCAGCCCCGGCCATGGTTTTGTCGTGTCCCGCTATGCCCAGGCCGGCGCCGCGGAAGTCGAGGCCGCTGTGCAGGCCGCGCACAGGGCCTTCGAAACCGGACCCTGGCCGCGCATGAAGGCCTCGGAGCGCGCCGCGGTGCTGCTCAAGGCCGCCGACCTGATAGAAAGCCGGCTGGAACAGATCGCCCGGCTCGACGCGCTGGAATCCGGCAAGCCGATCGCCCAGGCGCGCGGCGAGATCGGCGGCGCCGTCGATATCTGGCGCTATGCCGCCTCGCTCGCCCGCACGCTGCATGGCGAAAGCTACGCCAATCTCGGCGACGATATGCTGGGCGTGGTGCTGCGCGAACCGATCGGAGTCGTCTCG
This sequence comes from Mesorhizobium sp. M2A.F.Ca.ET.039.01.1.1, assembly GCF_003998035.1. Classification (NCBI taxonomy): domain Bacteria; kingdom Pseudomonadati; phylum Pseudomonadota; class Alphaproteobacteria; order Hyphomicrobiales; family Phyllobacteriaceae; genus Mesorhizobium; species Mesorhizobium sp. M2A.F.Ca.ET.039.01.1.1. The sequence continues at coordinate 4,046 of NZ_RZRY01000378.1, forward strand.
ATCATCACGCCGTGGAACTTCCCCTTCTTGATCGTCAGCCAGAAACTGCCCTTCGCGCTCGCCGCCGGCTGCACGGCTGTGGTGAAGCCCAGCGAAATGACGTCGGCCTCGACCTTCGTGCTTGGCGACATCCTGCTCGAAGCCGGCTTGCCCCCCGGCGCCGTCAACATCCTCGCCGGCTACGGCTCGGATATCGGCGCGCCGATGGTCAGCCATCCGCTGGTCGAGATGGTCTCCTTCACCGGCTCGACCCGTGTCGGCAAGATGACGATGGCCGCCGCCTCCAATTCGCTTAAGAAGGTCTCGATGGAACTCGGCGGCAAGAACGGCCAGATCGTCTTCCCCGACGCCGACCTCGAAGCGGCGGCGGACGCCGCGGTGTTCGGCGGCTTCTTCAACGCCGGCGAATGCTGCAATGCCGGCAGCCGCCTGATCGTGCATGAGGCGATCGCCGACGACTTCCTTGGCGCAGTCAAGGCGCTGGCTGAAAAGGTCCGCGTCGGCGATCCGCTCGACAACCGCACCAAGGTCGGCGCCATGATCTCGGCCGATCATATGGAAAGGGTAGCCGGCTATGTTGCGGCGGCGCAAACTGACGGCGGCAGCGTTTTCGCCGGCGGCACCCGGCTTCAATCCAACGCCGGCCAATATCTCGATCCGACTATCGTCCGTAACGTCACGGAAGACATGGCGATCGCGCGCGAGGAAGTGTTCGGTCCGGTGCTGTCCGTGCTCACTTTTGAAACGATTGAAAAGGCATTGCACATTGCCAATAACACGCCCTATGGTTTGTCTGCAGGGGTGTGGAGCGCCAGCATCGACACATGCATGTCGGTGGCGCGCGGTGTGCGTTCGGGGACGGTCTGGGTGAACACGTTCATGGAAGGTTACCCAGAGCTGCCTTTCGGGGGTTACAAGCAGTCCGGTCTGGGACGCGAACTCGGCAAACGCGCTGTCGAGGATTATACCGAGGAAAAGACCATCCAGTTTCATCGCGGCCAGCGTACCGGTTGGTGGGTCGGCTGAGTTGGGAGACGCCGGCGGACACCCGCCGGTTATGTGTATGCAACAAGGGAGGTAGTACATGTTGCGCAAACTGTTTATCGGAACGGCTCTTGCGACGAGCTTTGCGTTCTCGGCGCATGCCGCGGACGTCAAGGAAGTGCAGATGCTGCATTGGTGGACCTCGGGCGGCGAAGCGGCAGCTCTGAACGTGCTGAAGCAGGATCTGGCCAAGGAAGGCTTTGCCTGGAAGGACGTGCCGGTGGCCGGCGGCGGCGGCGACGCCGCCATGACCGCGCTGAAGGCGATGGTCGCGGCCGGCAACTACCCGACCGCCTCGCAGATGCTGGGCTACACCGTGCTCGACTATGCCGCCGCCGGCGTCATGGGCGACCTGACCGAGACCGCCAAGAAGGAAGGCTGGGACAAGTCGGTTCCGGCCGCCCTGCAGAAATTCTCGGTCTATGACGGCAAGTGGGTGGCCGCACCGGTCAACGTCCACTCCGTCAACTGGCTGTGGATCAACAAGGCGGTGATGGACAAGATCGGCGGCACCGAGCCGAAGACCTTCGACGACTTCGTGGCGTTGCTCGACAAGGCCAAGGCTGCGGGCGTCATCCCGCTCGCCCTGGGCGGCCAGAACTGGCAGGAGGCCACCATGTTCGACTCCGTCGTGCTGTCGACCGGCGGGCCGGAGTTCTACAAGAAGGCGATGAACGACCTCGATGAGGACTCGCTCAAGTCCGACACGATGAAGAAGTCGTTCGACAACCTCGCCAAGCTCGTCAAATATGTGGACCCGAACTTCTCGGGCCGCGACTGGAACCTCGCCACCGCCATGGTCATCAAGGGCGACGCGCTGGTTCAGGTCATGGGCGACTGGGCCAAGGGCGAGTTCCACGCCGCCAACAAGACCCCTGACACCGACTTCCTCTGCTACCGCTTCCCGGGCACCGACGGCTCGGTGATCTACAACTCCGACATGTTCGGCATGTTCAACGTGCCGGAGGATCGCAAGGCCGCCCAGGTCGCGCTGGCCACCGCCACCTTGTCGAAAAGCTTCCAGTCGGCCTTCAACGTGGTGAAGGGTTCGGTCCCGGCCCGCACCGACGTGCCGGACACCGACTTCGACGCTTGCGGCAAGAAGGGCATCGCCGACCTGAAGAAGGCCAACGAA
>NZ_RZRY01000379.1:0-6194 GCF_003998035.1 Mesorhizobium sp. M2A.F.Ca.ET.039.01.1.1
CATCGAAGCTGATCGACGGCACCTTCCCCGACTACCAGCGCGTGATCCCGACCGGCAACGACAAGAAGCTGATCATCGATCGCCAGAGCTTCGCCGCCGCGGTCGATCGCGTCTCGACCATTTCCTCCGAACGCGGCCGGGCCGTGAAGCTGTCGATCAATGACGGCCAGCTCACGCTCGCGGTCAACAATCCGGATTCGGGCAGTGCCACCGAGGAACTGGCGGCCGACTATTCGTCGGATCCGATCGAGATCGGCTTCAACGCCAAGTACCTGCTCGACGTCGCGGCCCAGCTCACCGGGTCGGAGGCCAAGTTCATGCTGGCCGACGCCGGCTCGCCGACGCTGATCCATGACATGGCCGACGAAACCGCGCTCTATGTGCTGATGCCGATGCGGGTCTAGGTCTCTTTGTCGACGCAATTCCGGACGGAAACCCGCAGTGCACTTTTCCTGGAATTGCGCTTTTGTCTGTCGCAATTCCCGACGGAAAACCGCAGTGCACTTTTCCTGGAATTGCGCTTTTGTCTGTCGCAATTCCGGACGGAAAACCGCAGTGCACTTTTCCTGGAATTGCTTAGCGGACCTGATGTGTCGCCGTGACCGCGGATGCGAAACAGCTTCGGCAGCAAAGCTACATAAGTAAGTTAACGCTTACGAATTTCCGCAACTATGCGGCGCTTTCGCTGGAACTTGCCCCTGGCGCGGTGGTGCTGTCCGGCGACAATGGTGCCGGCAAGACCAATCTCCTGGAAGCGATCTCGTTCCTGACGCCTGGCCGGGGCCTGCGCCGCGCGCCCTATGCGGATGTGGCGCGCGAAGGCGGCGACGGTGGCTTCGCCTTGCATGCGCGCATCGAGGGGCCGGAGGGCCAAGTCGAGATCGGCACCGGCATTTCCGGCGGCGACACCGCCGGCGAAGGCGGCAGGAAGGTGCGGATCAACGGCGCGCCGGCGCGATCGGCCGAGGATATGCTCGAATGGCTGCGGGTCGTCTGGCTGACGCCGGCGATGGACGGCCTGTTTCCCGGGCCGGCGGCGGTCCGCCGCCGCTTCCTCGACCGGCTGGTGCTGGCGATCGACCCCGGCCATGGCCAGCGCGCGCTCGACTATGAGAAAGCCATGCGCGGCCGTAACCGCCTGCTTACAGAAGGCTCCCGCGACGACGCCTGGTTCGACGCGATCGAGACGCAGATGGCCGAAACCGGCGTGGCGATCGCCGCGGCGCGGGCCGAGTTGGTGCGGCTGCTTGCCGCCATGATCGACAGATTGCCCGGCAGCGGGCCGTTTCCGCAGGCCGATATCAGCCTCGCCGGCGATCTTGAAAGCGCGCTCGGCAGCGCGCCTGCGGTCGATGTCGAGGAACGCTATCGCGCGGCACTCGCCAATGGCCGGGAGCGCGACCGCGCCGCCGGCCGGACGCTGGACGGCCCGCACCGCTCCGACCTGGTGGTGCGGCATCGGCCCAAGTCGATGCCGGCGGAACTGTGCTCGACCGGCGAGCAGAAGGCGCTGCTGGTCGGCATCGTGCTGTCGCATGCCAGGCTGACCGGCGAGATGTCGGGCCTGACGCCGATCCTGCTGCTGGACGAGATCGCCGCGCATCTCGATGCAGGCCGGCGCGCGGCGCTGTTCTCGATCCTCGAGGAGCTCAACTGCCAAGCCTTCATGACGGGCACGGATGCCGCCCTGTTCTCGAGCCTTGAAGGCCGGGCGCAGTTCCTGACGGTCGATCATGGCAGCGTCGAGCCGACCGGCTAGCCCGTGAAGAAGCTATTTCGGCGCTGTGCCACCAGGCGTTGCCTTGCGTCGTGCGAAACCTTTTCCTCGTCATGTGGACCACAAGGTTTGCCTTGCGCTTACTGACAAGGCTCTGCGCCATCGATAAAGTCCAGCCATGACCGATGCCGCCCTCACTGACGAAGAGCTCGAACGCTACGCCCGCCACATCGTGCTGCCGGAGATCGGTGGGCCGGGGCAGCATAAGCTGAAACGGGCGCGGGTGCTGGTGATCGGCGCCGGCGGGCTCGGCGCACCGGTGCTGGAATATCTAGCCGCCGCCGGCGTCGGCACGCTAGGCATCGTCGATGACGATACGGTTTCGCTGTCCAACCTGCAGCGGCAGGTGATCCATGGCAGCGACACGATCGGCTTGGCCAAGACCGACAGCGCCGCGGCAGCGATCATGCGCATCAACCCTAACGTCGCGGTGGAATCGCATCGCCTGAGGCTGACGGAAGCGAACGCCCCTGCCCTCGTCGCCCGTTACGATGTCGTTGTCGACGGCTCCGACAATTTCGAGACGCGGTACGCGGTCGCCGATGCCTGCGCCAGCGAGAAGAAACCCCTGGTGACGGCCGCCGTCGGCCGCTTCGACGGCTCGGTCACGGTGCTGAAACCGTTCGAGACAGGCGCCGACGGAAAGCGCAACCCGAGCTATCGCGACCTGTTCCCAGAGGCGCCTCCCGAAGGGCTGGTGCCGTCCTGCGCTGTTGCCGGCATTGTCGGCGCGCTGACGGGCGTCATCGGCGCGCTGGAGGCAATGGAGGCGATCAAGCTGATTACCGGCATAGGCGAGCCGCTCATCGGCCGGCTGCTGCTCTATGACGGGCTCACAGCCCGCTTCGACATCATCCGCTACAAGGCCGTCTGAGCGTATGGACCAGACCGTCGGCATTTCCATTATCGGCCTTCCCGCGGATTTCGACGGATGGGACGACTTGCTCGCGCTGATCCGCCGCGCCTTTGCCTATATGGACGGCGTCATCGACCCACCGTCATCGGCGCATCTTCTGAGCGCCGACAACCTTGCCGAGAAGGCGAAAAAGGAGACGTGCTTTGTGGCCGTCGAGAACGGCCGTGTCGTCGGCTGCGTCTTCGCGCTGGAGCGGGCGCGGGATTTCTATGTCGGCAAGCTCGCGGTCGAGCCAGCGCTTCAGGGTCAGGGTCTCGGAGCCCGGCTGATGCAAGCGGTGGAGGATCTTGCCCGCGCGCGCGGCAAGGATGCGATCGAGCTGCAGAGCCGCATCGAGCTGACCGCAAACCACGCAGCCTTCGCCCGGCTCGGCTTTCGCGAGACCGGGCGCACGGCGCATGCGGGCTATGACAGGTCGACCTCCATCACCATGCGCAAGGTGCTGCCTTGAGCCTGGCCCTCAGCCCGGAAGAACAGGCGATCGCCGCCCGGCAGGACGGCGCGGGCATGGCGATGCGCATCGTCGCCGAAAGCGCCAAGCTGCTCGGCGCGCCACGGCTGATCCCGATCGCGTCCGCGCATATCGACGGGGCGCTCTATCACGGCGATTCCGGCACGCTGTTCGCCGAAAAGCTGGTCGAAGGCGGCGCGAAGGTCGCGGTACGCTCGACGCTCAATGTCGGAGCGCTCGACCTGATGGGCTGCTCGCGCATCCGCCTGGAAGAGCCGCAGCGCGGCATGGCGCGGCGGATGATGGAGGCCTATCGCAAGCTCGGCTGCGAGCAGAGCTGGACCTGCGCGCCCTATCAGGCCGGGCACAGGCCAGCACTCGGCAGCGACGTGGCCTGGGGCGAGTCCAACGCGGTCGTCTTCTGCAACTCTGTGCTGGGCGCGCGCACCAACCGCTACGGCGATTTCCTCGACATTGCCTGCGCCATCACCGGCCGCGCGCCGGATTACGGCATGCATCGGCCTGAAAACCGCCTGGCGCGGCTGGTATTCGACGTCTCGGGCCTGTCGCCCTCCTTCCTTGCCTCGGAGATCGCCTGGCCTGTCCTGGGCAGCCTCTACGGCCGTGAGGTCGGCAACGCAATCGGTGTCGTCACCGACGTGGCCAGTCATCCCGGCGAAGACGCGCTGAAAGCCTTCGGCGCTGCGGCCGCATCGTCCGGCGCCGTCGGCCTGTTCCACATCGCCGGCGTGACGCCCGAGGCTCCCGACGTCGCAAGCATCCTGGCCGGGCCGGAACCGGAAGCGGTGATCCGCGTGACGCCTGAGATGGTTGCCAAGGCCCGCGCGGGCCTGTCGACCGCGGCAGCGCCTAAAGCCATCGATGCGGTGGCGATCGGCAGCCCGCATCTTTCGAACGCCGAGTTCGACAGCCTGGAGCGGCTGATCGGCGGGCGGCGGCTCGCGGTGCCGATCTATGCGTGCACCGGCCGTCACGCGCTTGCCTTGCTGGAAAAGGACGGTCGGCGAAAGAGGCTCGAGGCCAGCGGCGTCGTCATCGTCGCCGATACATGCGTGGTGGTGACGCCGATCATGCCAGACATCGGCAACGGCGTGCTGATGACCAATTCGGGCAAGTTCGCGCATTACGCGCCGGGCAACACCGGATATGCGGTGCTCTACGCCTCGCTCGCCGATTGCGTCGAAAGCGCGGTCCTCGGCAAGCCGGTCTTCACGGATGTCGGCGCATGAACTCAGCAGCCGAAATCCTGGTGCCGGGCAAGGCCGGCGAAGGCGAGGCGCTGGTGCTGACGGCGCCGATCAGCTTCTGGGGCGGCGTCGACCCGAAGACAGGCCGCATCGCCGATGTCCGCCACCCGCAGCATGGCGAAGTCATTGCCGGCCGCGTGCTGTTCCTGCCGGGCACGATCGGCTCGTCATCGGCTTCGGCAGTGCTGATGGAACTGGTCCACAACGGCCGCGCGCCGGTGGCCCTGGTGCTGCAAGAGCCGGACGCCATCCTGCTGCTCGGCCTGATAGTCGCCCGGGAAATGGGCTGGCAGACGCCGATCGCGGTGCGGCTCGACCGCGGCGCGTTCGATGCCTACCGCGGAGGCGCGGTAGCCGTCGGCGCGGACGGTGCGATTACCGCGGCCGTTTAAGCCCTCAGGTCCTCAGCGGCAAAACCCGATCCGGCGGGCGGTGGCCGTCGAAGAAGGCGCGGATGTTGATGATCACCTTCTCGCCCATGTCGATGCGGCCCTCGAGCGTGGCCGATCCCATATGCGGCAGAAGCACCACCTTGCCCTTGGCGGCAAGCTTCAACAGCTTGGTGTTCAGCGCCGGCTCGTGCTCATAGACGTCGAGGCCGGCGCCGGCGATCTTGCCGTCATGGATCAGCTTGATCAGCGCTTCCTCGTCGATGATGTCGCCGCGCGCCGTGTTGACCAGGTAAGCCGAAGGCTGCATCAGCGCCAGCCGGCGGCCGGACAAAAGGTGGAACGTCGCCGGCGTCGAGGGACAATTGACCGAGATGATGTCCATGCGGGCCAGCATCTGGTCGAGGCTTTCCCAATAGGTTGCCTCCAGCTCCTCCTCGACCGCCGGCAGCACGCGGTGCCGGTTGTGATAGTGGATCGACAGGCCGAAGGCCTTGGCCCGCCTGGCGACGGCCGTGCCGATGCGGCCCATGCCGACGATGCCAAGACGTTTGCCCCAGATGCGCCGGCCGAGCATCCAGGTCGGCGACCAGCCGGCCCATTTCTTCTCGCCTGTCAGCACATTGGCGCCTTCGGCGAGCCTGCGCGGCACGGCGAGCATCAGCGCCATGGTCATGTCGGCGGTGTCTTCGGTGAGCACATTCGGCGTGTTGGTGACGGTGATGCCTTTCTTGGCGGCCGCCGAGACGTCGATCTTGTCGACGCCGTTGCCGAAATTGGCGATCAGCTTCAGGTTTTCGCCAGCCTGGGCGATCAGCGCCGCGTCGATGTGGTCGGTGATGGTGGGAACCAGCACGTCGGCTTCCTTGATCGCCGCGACCAGCTCCGGCTGGGTCATCGGCCGGTCCTCGACATTCAGCCTTGCGTCGAACAGCTCGCGCATGCGGGTCTCGACAGGGTCGGGCAGCTTGCGCGTGATGACGACGAGGGGCCGTTTTTTGCCTGCCATTTTATCCCCGAAGCTTGCTAGATCAGGTTGACGTCTCGTTGAATCGTCATCCTGATCCTGCTCTTTTTTGGAGCATGATCGTTTCCGAAAGCCGATTCCCACTTCTCGGGGTCATGCTCTCGAAACCGATCTCGTTGAGACCTCTTTAACCAAGACCGGCGAAACTTGTAGCCAGTCACGGCATCAGCCCACTCCTGTAACAAGCGGTGCCGCCGAAGACAAAGAAAAAGGGGCGCTCATCCGACGGACCGGCGCCGAAAGGAACGAAAGTGTCTGGTTTCGCGTCGCTTCGCCTGGCCTTCAGCGCAGCCATCCTTGGCGCCCTCCTTTGCGCGCCGCAGGCATTCGCGCAAAGCGCGGCCGCGCCGGCGCAAACCATAACGC
>NZ_RZRY01000037.1:0-21942 GCF_003998035.1 Mesorhizobium sp. M2A.F.Ca.ET.039.01.1.1
ACCGTGGTTCGCGAGGACGCGCCGCCGCCGAGAGAAAACAACGACTTCCTGACCAAGGCGCTGATCTTCGGCAGCGGCGTTGTGATCGGCAACGCGATCAAGAATTGATCGTTGAGCAATTCCAGGAAAAGTGTGAAGCGGTTTTCCGCCTGGAATTGGGTCGAAATAGGCAGCAACAAAAGGGGAGCCGGCGTTTTGACCGAGCTCCCCTTGACCTGTGTCGCTGTTGACGGGCCGGCTTGCCTGCGGCCCGCTATTCCGTCCTGATGCGCATTTCCACGCGGCGGTTGACCGGATCGTATGGATTTGCGACGCGCGGGTGCGACTTGCCGAGGCCGATCGCTTCGAGCCGCGCCGATTCAACGCCGTTGGCTTCGAGGAAGGCGGCCACCGATTGCGCTCTCCGCTGCGAGAGGCCCTGGTTGTAGCTGTCCGTGCCGGTCGCGTCGGTGTGACCCTCGACGACGAAGCTGAACGTGCTCAGCCGATTGTCGTTCAGCGCCTTGGCGAACTCGTCCAGCTCCGTGCGCGCGGTCTGGTCGAGCTGGGCCGAATCCAGGGCGAAGTTGATCATCATGTCGAGGCCAGCCTTCTGGGGCGGCGCCTCGTTCTTCTCGGCCTTGCTCTTGCACTCTTCCTCGGTGCCGACGCAGATGCCGCGTGAGGCGCCAAGATTGCCCTGGCCGGCGAAGAACTTTACGATGTCTTCCGATTTCTGAAGCGGATCGGCGTAGACGTGCGTTGAAAAAAGCACGGTCGCCAATGCCAAGGCTGAACTGCCCCACCGCATGACCGTCACTCCTGTTTTGACCTGTTTCGAGCGGGTTTTCGCTGGCGCGGACTATATCAAATCCCAAAGCGATTGTCTGTGAACAAGCGCACGTTGCCGATGGCCGCCGCCTGATAAGGTTGAGGCTTGACCGGCGCTTGGCCGCGGGTTTCAGTGCTGTTTGTGCCGATGCTCGGGGTGTGGCAGCGATGGCCAATGAACTCGGATACAGAACGGCAAGGGATCTGTTTCTTGCCTGTCCCGCGATCGCCCGGGACATGAAGTCGCCGGCCGTGGCCCAACCCCCGCTGGAATTCTGCCGCGCGCTGCTCGCCGGACGCGTGCCGGAGGAAGCCGTCACCTTCTGCGCCTATCTCCTGCCCGAGCGCGCCGCGGTCTGGTGGGGGCATGAATGCCTCAGTCATCTCGCCGAGCTCCTTGCCGAAAGGGATCTCGAATTGCTGGCACTCGTCAGCGACTGGGTGGGCGAGCCCGGAAATCCTCGCCATCGGGCGGCGCTCAGCAGCGCTGTCGATCCGTCGCCGGCAACGCCGGCTGCCTGGATCGCCTTGTCGGCGGCGTGGCGCGACCCGGCCTTTGATATGCTGTCGACCGGATTCCCCGCCGCCCACGCCGTCAACGCCGGGATCCTGGCGGGGCTGGCGCGCGTTTCGACCGCCGACCGCTTCGCCGTGCTTTCGGCCTTCGTCGAAATGGGCATCCAGATGGTGGAGATGGAAGCGCAACGACCGTCGGTCGGCGCGTATTAGGGTTTTCCGCCGGAGAATACCCATGAAGCCGCAGTTGCGGACGGAACCGCCGCATGCTTTCCCGCAATGCTCTGGTGCGTTTCACCGTCTCACGGAGACGGCGAAACACCCTGTCTCTTTGTTTCTACGCAATTCCGGACGGAAAACCGTTTCACACTTTTTCTGGAATTGCCCTAAGAAGCACGCGTGTCGTGAACGCTGTCACCACCCGCCGCCACCGCCGCCACCACCCCCACCCAGAGGCGCGATGACAGGCGCGGGTTCGCTCGTCACCGGCTTGATCGGCTTCCTGGCGGTCGCCTTCTTTTGCTTGACCACCGTCGGCGTCGTCGTCACGCGGACTTGCTTGGTCGGCTGTTTCGCTGTCGGCGCCGGCTCGAACCTGGGCGCCACGGTCGTGCATCCCGCGACCGCAAGGAAAAATGTTGCAATGACCGCTTGCTTCAATGCCCCGCCCACCACTGCCTCCTTGTTGATCAGAATAGGTCCCGACGCGGATTGGATTGCTCCCAGACGGCTCTGGCCGTCTTGATCAATTGGTCGTCTACCGACCCGCCGGCGGAAATTTTCGATTTGAGCTCCGAACGCAATTGCTTCAACGCAGCCGTCTTCGGCTTCGTGCCGAACTGCGCGAGGGTCGTCCGAGCGCCCGGTAACTCGTTACGAAGATCAAGTCCTGCCGCGAACGCCAGATAGCGAACGGCGACCGCCTGATCGGATTTGTCGCCCTTCTGCATCTCGATAGCCGCGCGATCATAGGCCGCCGAGTAGTCGCCGCGATCGGTCGCCAGCTCGAACAGCCTCTGCGCTTCGGCAAGGTTCTTGTCGACGCCGTCACCATCCCGGTACATGCGCGCAAGACTGCCGGGCGCATAGGGCTGGCCGAGATCCATCGCCTTTTGGAAAAGCGCCTGGGCTTGCTTGGTATCCTTCTCGACGCCGCGTCCGCTGAGATAGTTGCGGCCGAGAATGTTCATCGAATACATGTCCTGGCGCTCGACGCCCGCCTTGAGGAAGGCAACGGCGCGAGCCGGGTCGGCGGGCACGCCATTGCGGCCTTCGGTGAAGATCGCCGCAAGATCGTTCATCGCGTAGGTATGGCCCATAGCCGCCGCCTTCAGCAGCAGGTCGAGGCCCTTGCCAGTATCGCGCTGAACGCCGAGACCATTGAACAGCGCGCGTCCCCAGGCGGTCATTCCATAGGGATCGCCTTTGTCAGACGCCTTTGCATAGAAGCCATTCGCCTTCGCCGGATCCACGGCCGTTCCTATGCCGGACGAAGCGATATAGCCCAGCTCGAACACAGCGCGGACATGTCCCTTGTCGGCGGCGTCCTGGATTGCCTTCTTGGCCTCGTCGACCTTGCCGGCGGCCAGCAGCGCGCGGCCGAGTTCGTAGTGGAATCGCGCGACATCGGGATAGGCCTTCACCGCCGCCCGGCAGGCGTCCACCGCGCCGGCGCCGATCTCATTCGGCAAGAGGCCGGGGACGACGCCCTGCAGGTCCAAAGGCTCGCCTGCCTTCTGGTCGCACCGATCGACACTGGGCGACAGCTTCATCGTCGCCGGCTTTGACGGTGTGTTGTCGGCCCTGATTTCGACGCCGACTATCAATGGCTGGACCGTGCCTATCTGCGGCTCGTAGCGCAGTTTATCGACTTCATCGGCCGTCAGGCTCGATTGCGGCGACAGTGTCCGATCCGGCAGGGACAGCGTCCCGGTTGCCGGATAGCTCGCGAGCTTCACGCTGACCGCCGGATCCTTGGTCGGCAAATCCAGCTTCAGCGGAACCGGGCCGACACCGACCGGCACGTTCACGTCGTGGTTCTCGATCGCTTCGGCGGCGCCGGCGATGTGGATGCCGCGCTCCACCACCTGCTGCTTCTGCTCGGACTCCAGGGAGGCCACGAGCTGCTTGCCGGCGGCGCCGTCGCCGTTCTTGACCCGGAACACGAGGATGCCTTGCGATCCGCCGCCCCACTCGTCATGCGCAGCATAGGCCAGCATGTCCACCTGGTCCTCGGCGTCGGCGCCCTTCGGCACGTCCATCTGGAGCCGCGGCAGATCCTTGCCCTCTATTGGCTGGCCCGTCGCGACCGGCTTGCCGTCCAGGATCAGGTGCCCCATTGCCGGCGGCCTTTCGATGCTGATGGTGACCGCGCCGCCGTCGACATCGACGGGCACAGGCAGGTCGAGCGCGACCGGTCCGACGCCCGACGGCACGGTCTTTTCCAGCACCGGCGGCAAAGCCGGCCGGTTGGCGCGGCGCATCAGCACCACCTCGTCGATCAGCGAGGAGTTTTCCCAAGGAACCTGCGCCCCCTTGGTGGCCTCGACCACATCGCGGCGCACGGCCGCCATGACGGAGCGTATCTCCTGGTTCGGTGCCAGCGCGCGGCGGGAGAAGGCGGACGAGAACGGGCTGAGGTCGCCGGAGCCGTCATAGGCGACGGCGCCCGGCTCGGTGGCGAAGGCGATCAGCGTGTTCAGCGAACTCTTCACCTGCGCAAGGCCGGTGCCGCCGGCCGCGATCAACTGGTCGCGCAGCCAGTAGTCCTTGCGCGGGAACGGATTGTTGCGGCAGGCGTCGAGGATGATCACCTGGATCTTCGATTTGGCGCGCAATTGCTGCAGGACATCGTCGAGCTTGACCGCCTGGACCTCGATGTCGGCCGCAGCCTTGAGCGACGCATCGACCGGGATCAGAAAATTCTCGCCGCCGATTTGAAAGCCGTGGCCGGAATAGTAGACGACCGCCAGATCGGCGCCGTCGGCCGCCGCGAGATAATTGCGGAACTCCTTCTCGAACTGGAGCTTGGTGAGGTCCTTGGCGACGAACACATCGAACCCGGCCACCCGAAACGTGTTCGATACGTCCTCGGCATCCTTGTCAGGATTCTTGAGCGCCGGGATTTCGCGGTATTGCGAATTGCCGATGACAAGCGCAACTCTTCGATCGGCCTGCGCTTGCACCGTCGTGAGACCCAAGACGATCAAGGCCGCAATCAGCGCGTAGCGTCGCAGCATGGCAAAATCCCCAACCGCTATGACCTGTCGGCCACAAGAATTCAGCTTGCGGCATCGCGGTCTGTTAAAGACTTCACAATCTGCCAAGGCGGCAAGGAACGCGCCCGCGATGGCAGGCAGGCGTATCCAATAAACTGCTAAAATAGCTCAGAGGCCCGGACGCCGCAATGACCTGGGCAAGCGCATCGCCGGCTGCGAGGCGAGGACGCCCCGGTTTGTCCGGGCGTCCTCGGATACGCACGCCCGCAAAGCGTTTGCTTCCCGGCGTATATCGGCTTGCCGTCCGCAGTCGCCGCGCCAGATGATAGCGGCGGCTGAAGCCGCGCCGGGCGCTCTTTCGGGGGTCAGGCGCCGCTCCACATCGCATCCGGCACCACGACCAGCTTGCCGACGAAGTCCTTGCCCATGAAGTCGGTCTGGGCGCGGTGGAAGTCCGAGAGCTTGTAGACGCCGCCGACCAGCGGCTTGATCTTCTTTTCCTCGATGTAGCGGACAATGCGGCGGAAGTCGGCGCGCGTGCCTTGGCTCGAGCCGTGGAGCTGGAGCTGCTTCAGATACATGGTGCGGAGATCGAGCTGCACGACCGGGCCGGCGATCGCTCCGGCAGTCGTGTAGCGGCCCTCGGGCCGCAGGATGCGCAGCAGGTCGTTGAAGATGGCGCCACCGACGAGGTCGGCGACCACGTCGATGGGCTGGCCGCCCGTCGCTTCGTTGACGGCGGCGAGCAGGTCGGCCACGCCGCGCGTGATCACCTTCTCGGCGCCGATGTCGAGCACAGCCTGCTCCTTGCCCTTGCCGACGACGGCATAGGGGATGGCGCCGCGCGCCCTGGCCAGTTGCACGATGCCTGAGCCGACGCCACCGGAGGCGCCGGTGACCAAGACGCGCTCGCCGGCCCTGAGCGCAGCACGCTCCAGCATCTGCTCGCCGGTGAGATAGGCGCAGCAGAAGGTGGCGAGCTCGACATCGCTCAAGTCGGTGTCGACGACATGCGCGTTCTCAGCCGGCAGCGCCTGGTATTCGGCATAACCGCCGTCGCGGCCGTGGCCCATATAGTCGATGTCGGCCAGCGAATCGTCGTCGCGGTTGTAGATCGAGAAGTCGACCATGACCCGTTCGCCGATGCGGCTCGCCGGCACGCCGTCGCCGATAGCGACAATTGTACCCACCGTGTCGGTGCCCTGGATGCGCGGGAAGGTCAGCGTGTTGCCCTGGCGGCGCCAGGTCGAGACGGCTGCGGCATTCTCCTCCGTGCCATAGGCGCCCTGGCGCACCCAGACATCGGTGTTGTTCATGCCGCAGGCGCTGACCTTGACCAGCACTTCGCCGGCGGCGGGTGCCGGCACCTTCACATCGGTGCGGTAGACGAGCTTCTCCAGGCCGCCATGGCCGGTAAGCTGGACGGCGGCCATGGTGGCGGGAACGGTTCTGGTCATGGCATTCATATCACTTCTCGGATGTCGCTTCTCAGATGCTCGCAAAAACGCTGTTCACAGCGTCGGCGGTCTTGGCGACGACGATGTCGGCCTCCTCGCGCGTCAGGCAGAGCGGCGGCGCGAAGCCGAGGATGTCGCCCTGCGGCATGGCGCGGCCTATGACGCCGCTGGCGGCCAGCGCGGTCGCAATCTGCGGCCCGGCCTTCAGCGCCGGATCGAAGAACACGCGGTCGTCGCGGTCCTTGACGAACTCGACCGCGGCCAGCATGCCGTCGCCGCGCACCTCACCGACATTCTTGTGGCCGCCGACGGCCCTGGCGAGCTCGGCGCGAAAGTAAGCGCCCACCTCCCCGGCATTCCTGACCAGATCCATCTCGTCGATCAGCTCGAGATTGGCAACGCCCGCGGCGACGCAGATCGGGTGCGCCGAGTAGGTCCAGCCATGGCCGAGCGATCCAAGCTTGTCGGATCCCTTGACCAGCACCTGCCAGACCTTGTCGGAGACGATGACGCCGGAGAGCGGCGCATAGGCCGAGGTCAGGCCCTTGGCGATGGTGATCAGGTCCGGCTTGATGCCGTAATGGTCGGAGCCGAACATCGTGCCGAGACGACCGAAGCCGGTCACCACCTCGTCGGCGACGAGCAGCACGTCATATTTGTTCAGCACGGCCTGGATCTTCTGCCAGTAGCCGGCCGGCGGCGGCACGATGCCACCGGTGCCGAGGATCGGCTCACCGATGAAGGCCGCGACCGTATCAGGGCCTTCGGCGAGGATCATCTCCTCGAGCTTGTCGGCGCAATGCTGCGAGAACTGCTCTTCGCTCATCGAGCGGTCGGCGCGGCGGAAATAATAGGGCGCCTCGGTGTGCAGGATCGGCGCGCGCGGCAGATCGAAGGCATTGTGGAACAGCTCCAACCCGGTCAGCGACCCGGTCATCACGCCGGAACCGTGATAGCCGCGCCAGCGCGAGATGATCTTCTTCTTCTCGGGACGACCCAAGACGTTGTTGTAATACCAGATCAGCTTGATGTTGGTCTCGTTGGCATCGGAGCCGGAGAGGCCGAAATAGACCCTCGACATGCCCTTCGGCGCGCGATCGATGATCATCTTGGCAAGCGTGATCGAGGCCTCGGTGCCGTGGCCGACATAGGCGTGATAGTAGGCGAGATTCCGGGCCTGTTCGGCAATGGCGTCGGCGATCTTCTGGCGGCCATAGCCGACATTGACGCAGTAGAGGCCGGCGAAGGCATCGATGCTCTTCTTGCCGGTGTTGTCCCAGACGGTGACGCCTTCGCCGCCGGCCATGATGCGGGCCGGCGATTCACCGCGCGCGTGCGTGCCCATATGCGTCGAGGGATGGAAGAAGTGGTCGCGATCCCAGGCGGAGAGTTCGTTGGACTGTTCGAGCATTTTTTGACTCCTGACGAGAATGAGGGCCTGCGCAGCTTAGGCTACATCGAGGCAGAGGTATTTGAGGTCCGTAAAGGCTTCGAGGCCGTGGCGCGAGCCTTCGCGGCCGATGCCGGATTGCTTGACGCCGCCGAACGGGATCGGCGCGCCGGTGATCTTGACGCGGTTGATCGCGACCATGCCGTAGTCCAGCGCACGCCCCATGCGCGCCTGCCGCGCGCCGTTCTCGGTGACGACATAGGCGACGAGGCCATATTCGGTGGCATTGGCGCGGGCGACGACTTCGCCCTCGTCGTCGAACGGAGTGACGTCGGCGACAGGCCCAAAAGTTTCCTCGCGCATGATCAGCGCTTCGTCCGGCACATCGACAAGCAGCGTCGGCTGGTAGAACAGCGGGCCGGCAGCGTGACGCTTGCCACCGGTCAGGCAGCGCGCGCCATGAGCGATTGCGTCGGCGACCTGTTCCTCGATCTTCTTGACCGCGCGCTCATGCATCAACGGCCCGATCTCGGCGTCCGCGGATAGCCCGTTGCCGACGCGAAGCTGCTCGATGCGGTGCGCGAAGGCGGCGCAAAAGCGGTCGTAGATCGGCCGCTGCACATAGATGCGGTTGGCGGCGAGACAGTCCTGGCCGGAGGTGGCGAATTTGGCGTCGAGCGCGATGGTCACCGCCCTGTCGATGTCGGCATCGTCGAACACGATCAGCGGCGCATGGCCGCCGAGCTCCATGACCAGGCGCTTCATCGTCGCAGCACTTTGCGCGGCGATCAGCCGGCCGACTTCGGTCGAGCCGGTGAAGCTCATGGCGCGGACCCTGGCGTCGGCGCACATGGCGCCAACGATGGTGCGCGCGTCGCCGGTGATGACGTTGAAGACACCGGCCGGCAACCCGGCGCGCTCGCCAAGTTCCGCCAGCGCCAGGGCCGACAGCGGCGTTTCGGAGGACGGATGCGCCACCACCGTGCAGCCGGCGGCAAGCGCGGCCGCGGCCTTGCGGGTGAGCATCGCCGACGGAAAATTCCACGGCGTGACGACGCCGACCACGCCGAGCGGCTCGCGGCGCACCGACATCTCGGCGTTCGGCAGATGGCTGGTGACGCTTTCGGCGTTGAGGCGTTTCGCTTCCTCGGCATACCACTCGACGAAGGAGGCGGCGTAGTCGATTTCGCTCAGCGATTCCTTCAGCGGCTTGCCCTGCTCGAGCGTCATCAGCAGCGCCAGATCGTCCTTGGCGGCGATGATCAGATCGAACCATTTTCGCAAGATTTTCGAGCGCTCCTGCGGCAACAGCGCCCGCCAGCCGGGATACGCGCGGGATGCAGCGTTGATCGCCTTCGTCGTCTGGGCGGCATCGAGTGCCGCCACAAAGGCGATGGTAGCGCCGGTCGCCGGATCGGTGACCTCGAAACTTGCCGCCGCCTCGCTTGCCGTCCAGTGGCCGTCGACATAGGCGAGCGCGCGCAACAGGCGGCGATCGGCGAGGCGGTCGAGCGCTTCATGGTGGTTGGTGCGGGCAAAATGCGCGGACATCAGTCAAGTCTCCCGGTGTCGAGGCGATAGGGAGAGACTAGACGCGCGATCGAGACAAAGAGGCTGTTTCGGCGGTCCGATGTAGAGAGATTGTCTCTATTTGTCCGGGAGAGCAGGTCGATCTCTCTAGCTTGCCAGCTGGCGGGTGCCACCAAACGGTGAAAATTGGCCGAGGCTCCTCAGCCTCGTCATCCTTGGGCGAAGCAGGAGCGCAGCTCCGTCGCGGAGACCCAAGGATCCATGCCGTTACCTTGATCGAAGGGCGCAGCGGCACAGAATTCTGCACCGTCGCAATGCCTTAGCGTCGGCATGGATCCTCGGGTCTGCGCCGCGTCGCTTCGCTCCTTGCTCCGCCCGTGGATGACGAAGTGCGGACGTTTCGGCTAATCTCCACGCTGATCGCGAGGCCGACTCACCCTTGCTCCGGCAGCAGGTCGGCCACCGGCAGCACGGTCTCGTCCTTGACCGTCTTGGTGACGATGTAGGTGAAGTAGCGGTCGATGCCGATCTCGCGTTCGAGCAGACCGTCGACCAGCCGCTGATAGGCGTCGATGTCGCGCGCCATGACCTTCAGCACGTAATCGACGCCGCCGCCTACCGACCAGCAGGCGACGATCTCCGGGACATCCCGCACCACCCGCTCGAACCGGTCGAAGTCGGCCTGGCGATGGTTGGCCAGCGTCACCTCCATCAGCACGGTCGCCACCGGCGCGATGACGCGCATGGCGATCGCGGCGTGATAGCCGGTGACGATGCCGGCTTTCTCCAGCTTGCGCAGCCGCATCCAGCACGGCGTCGGCGACAGGCCGACCTTCTCGGCCAGCGCCAGCTTGGTGATGCGCCCGTCGCGTTGGATGGCGTCGAGAATCCTGAGGTCGATCGGATCGAGCTTCGCTGCCGCCATGCGGTATCCGCCTTTCGTTCAGGACACCATGACGATGCATTATTTCGATTGTCAATTGCACTGATTTCGATCTCTAATAAGTCATGACATTATGGCAGCCAGATCCTGCTCTCATTCGCCGCCCGGCCTATCTCTCGCTGGCCGACCAGTTCGCCCGCGCCATCCATGACGGGCGGCTGGCCAACGGCACGCGGCTGCCGACGCACCGCCGGCTGGCGGACGATCTGAAGCTTTCGGTGCAGACCGTCAGCCGCGCTTATGAGGAATTGATCCGCCGCGGCCTGATTTCCGGCGAGGTCGGCCGCGGCAGCTTCGTGCAGACGCAGCGCCGGGAACCGGAGCCGCCGTACATTCCGGAGCGGCTGGGCGAGGTCATCGACCTTTCCATCCTGAAGCCGGTCTGCGAGCCGATGCATCTGGAAAAACTGAAGCAGGCGCTGGGCTGGCTCGCCGAGAACCTGCCGTCAAGCTCGGCCCTGTCGTTCCGGCCGAACATGGTTTTCCCGCGCCACCGCGCGGTGGCTGTCGAGTGGTTGAAGCTTTGCGGGCTGGAGGCGTCGCCGCAGAACATCAGCCTCACAAACGGCGCCACCGCCGGCATGACGGTGGCGCTGATGAGCGTGGCGCCACCCGGCTCGACGGTCGCGACGGAGGCGATCGGCCACCACACGCTGGTGCCACTTGCGCGCTATCTTGGCTTCAACCTGGAAGGGCTACCGATCGACGGCAACGGGCTGATCCCCGAGGCGCTCGACGAGGCCTGCCGTCTCTCGGACATTCGCGCCGTCTTCGTGCAGCCCTCGGTGATCAACCCCACGGCGACCCTGATGGACGCCGCCCGCCGCGAGCAGATCGCCGCGGTCGCGCGCAAGCACGACATCGCCATCATCGAGAACGACGTGCTGGGGCCGCTGGTCGAAGGCCGGCCGCCGGCGGTCGCCGCGTTTGCGCCGGAGCGGACGCTCTACGTCACCTCCTTCACCAAGATCACCGTGCCCGGCCTGCGCATCGGTTATCTGGCGGTGCCGGACCGCTATGTCGCCGCCGTCGCCAACCGCCACCTCGTCTCGAACTGGATGGCGACCCCGATGGTGGCGGAGATCGCCACGCGCTGGGTGAACGACGGCACGGCGATGGAACTGGTCAACTGGCAGCGCGCGGCGCTGAGGCGACGCCAGGAGATTGCCGCCGAAATGCTGGCGGGCGTCGATTACCGCGTCCATCGCGACGGGCTGCATCTGTGGCTCGAGCTGCCGGGCGACCGCGCCGAGGAAAGCTTTGTCTCTCAAGCGCGCCTGCGCGGCGTGGCGATCGCGCCGGGCACTTCGTTCCGCATCGCTGACACGCCATGGCATCCGGCCGTGCGCATCTCGCTCGGATCGACCACAGAGGGGGAACTGCGGGTGGGCCTGAGCGTTGTCGCCAAGCTGCTGCTCGGCGATCCGGAGCATCTCCTGCTCGCCATCTGATGCACAAAAGGAGTCCAGATTGCCCTGAAATTGTGCCGCGCCGGAAATATTGTCATGATATTATTTTCCTAATTGACATGATTTGGTACGTTTCGCATCGTTAAGGGCATAGGCTTCTCCAGCAACGGGGAAATGGATTGCCCGCGCCCATCATCAAGGTCGATGTGATTTCGAAGAGCTTCGGCACCTTCAAGGTGCTGGACGGTTTGTCGATGCAGGTGATGCCCGGCGAGAAGCTGGCGCTGATCGGTCCGTCCGGCTCCGGCAAGACGACGATCCTGCGCATCCTGATGACCTTGGAGAAGATCGACGGCGGCCACATCCAGGTCGATGGCGAGCAGCTCTACCACATGAAGCGCAACGGCCAGCTGCTGCCGGCCGACGAGCGCCACCTGGCCAGGATGCGACAGAAGATCGGCATGGTCTTCCAGCTCTTCAATCTCTTTCCGCACAAATGCGTCATGGACAACGTGACGCTGGCGCCGATGCTGACCAAGGGCGTCGCGCGCGCCGCCGCCGAGAAACGGGCGATGGAACTGCTCGACATGGTGGGCCTCGCCGACAAGGCGAAAGCGATGCCGGCGCAGCTCTCCGGCGGCCAGAAGCAGCGCGTGGCGATCGCGCGCGCGTTGGCGCTGTCGCCCAAGATCATGCTGTTCGACGAGGTCACCTCGGCGCTCGACCCGGAGCTGGTCGAGGAGGTGCTCAACGTCATGCGCAAGCTCGCGGCCGAGACCGACATGACGATGCTTCTGGTCACCCATGAGATGGGCTTCGCCCACGACTTCGCCGACCGCGTGCTGTTCTTCGACCGCGGCAGGATCGTCGAGGAAGGCAAGCCCGATGAGATTTTCCGCCATCCCAAGCAGGAAAGAACGCAGAGCTTCCTGAAGAAGATCATCGCGGCCGGACATCGCGTCTGACCGCTATGCAGACGGGCGGCGCAAGCTGTCCACGGGCGGCCCAAGGCCGTCCCGAACCGAGCAGACCAATAACAGAAACAAGGAGTTGGGAACGATGAAGAAACTTGGGATTCTGGCTGGCGTCGCCGGCCTCGCAGTGAGCACGATGCTGCTCGCCTCCGGCGCGCGTTCGGCCGACGATGCAAAGCTGGAGCAGCTCAAGCAGCAGGGCTTTGCCCGCGTCGCCATCGCCAACGAGCCGCCCTATACGGCGGTGGCCGCCGACGGCAAGGTCTCGGGCGCGGCGCCGGACGTGGCGCGCGAGATCTTCAAGCGTCTCGGCGTCAACGACATCGTCGCCTCCATCTCCGAATATGGCGCCATGATCCCCGGCTTGCAGGCCGGCCGCTTCGACGTCGTCACCGCCGGCCTGTTCATGAAGCCGGAGCGTTGCGCGGCGGTCGCCTATTCCGAACCGGTGCTGTGCGACGCCGAGGCGATGCTGGTGAAGAAGGGCAATCCGAAAGGCTTCAAGAGCTATGAGGATATCGCCAAGGACAGCTCCGCCACCGTCGGCGCGCCCGGCGGCGGCACCGAGGAGAAGCTGGCGCTCAATGCCGGCGTGCCGCGCGATCGCGTGGTCGTCGTGCCGGACGGCCAGAGCGGCCTGAAGATGGTGCAGGACGGCCGCATCGACGCCTATTCGCTGCCGGTTCTGTCGATCAACGACCTGATGAAGAAGGCCAATGATCCGAACCTCGAAGTGATCGCGCCGGTGCAGGGCGCTCCGGTCTATTGCGACGGCGCCGCTTTCAAGAAGGGCGACGAGGCGCTGCGCGACGCCTATGACGTCGAGCTCGCCAAGCTGAAGAAGTCCGGCGAGTTCGCCAAGATCATCGAGCCCTACGGCTTCTCCGCCAAGGCGGCGATGTCGACGACCCGCGAGAAGCTCTGCGCGGCGAAGTAAGGCGCTCTTTGCCTTCTCGTCGCTTGCGGGGAGAAGGTGTCACGAAGTGACGGATGAGGGGCGGCGCCAAGATATCAGAAGCTGGCTCCGCCCCTCATCTGCCTGCCGGCTTTCGTCGCTCGAAAAGCCAAGCAATTGGCTTTTCGTTCGCTGCGCGAACCGCTCCTCAACTCCCCGTGAACGGGGAGAAGGGACTTGACGCGGCTGCCCCGCACAACCGCAAACGATAGGAAATTTTACACTCAGATGACCCAGTGGTCCGGCTATCTCGGCCTGATATTGCAGGGAGCGCTTGTCACCATCGAGCTGACGCTGATGGGGTCGGTGCTCGCGCTGATCATGGCTTTCCTTGCCGGCATGGGGCGCGTGTCGCGCTTCTTCATCCTGCGCGCGATCGCCACGGCCTATATCGAATTCTTCCGCGGCACCTCGATCTTCGTGCAGCTGTTCTGGGCCTATTTCGTCCTTCCTTTCGCCGGCCTGTCGCTGACCCCACTGCAGGCCGGCGTGCTGGCGCTGGGCTTGAATGTCGGCGCCTATGCGGCGGAAGTTGTGCGCGGCGCCATCCTGTCGGTCGGCCGCGAGCAATATGAGGCCTGCACGGCGCTCAATCTCGGCCGCTGGCAGGGCATGCGGCACGTGATCCTGCCGCAGGCGCTGCTGGTCATGCTGCCGACCTTCGGCAACAACGCGATCGAGCTGCTCAAGGCGACCTCGGTCGTCTCGCTGATCTCGCTCGCCGACCTGACCTTCCAGGCGCAGGTGGTGCGTTCGCAGACCGGCAGCACGCTGATGCCGTTCCTATCCGTGCTGATCATCTATTTCGCGCTGGCGCTAATCATCTCCTGGGGCGTGCGGACGCTGGAACGCCGCATGGCGCGCGGGCTTGATGGGGTGCGCGTCTGATGGATTGGGCCAAATAATGGACTGGGATTGGAACTTCGTCTGGGAGATCATGCCGACCCTGATCCAGGGCGTGAAGATCACCATATTGGCAACCATTCTGGGCTCGATCCTGGCGGCGATCGTGGGGCTCGGGATTGCGCTTGCGCGGCGCTCGGAGAACCGGCTCGTCGCGCGCAGCATCGGCTGGTTCGCCGAGTTCATCCGCGGCACGCCGCTTCTGGTGCAGCTCTATTTCATCTTCTACGTGCTGCCCGATATCGGCATCCTGTTGCCGCCGCTGGTGGCCGGCGTGATCGGGCTTGGGCTGCACTACGGAACCTATACTGCCGAGGTCTACCGCGCCGGCATCGACAACGTGCCGCGCGGCCAGTGGGAGGCGGCCAAGGCCTGCAATCTCAACGGACGCCACACCTGGACGCATATCATCCTGCCGCAGGCGATCCCGCCGATGATCCCGGCCCTGGCCAACTATTTCATCGCCATGTTCAAGGAGACGCCGCTGCTTTCGGCGATCACAGTGCTTGAACTGATGAACCAGGCGAAGAGCGTCGCCAACACCTACTACCGCTACATCGAGCCGATGACGCTGGTCGGCGCCTTCTTCCTCGTCATCAGCCTCTGCTCCGTCGTGCTGTTGCGCTGGCTGGAGCATCGCTACGGCAGGATCGAAAGATGAAAGTCATGAAAGCATTGCCCGAGATCCGGCTCGAAACGGCGCGCCCCGCGCTTGACGCGCGTCCGCTGGAAAAGCGCGTCGGACTGATCGCTTTAGCCACCGACCACACCAGCGAGGTGGACTTCCACCGCATGGTGGCGAGCGAGCGGATCGGCGTCTATGTCGCACGCATTCCCTACGCCAATCCAACGACGCCGGAGAATTTGCGCAAGATGCAGCCTTCGCTTTCGGCGGGGGCGGCGCAGATCCTGCCGGACGAGACGCTCGATGCCGTCTGCTACTCCTGCACGTCTGCTTCGGTGGTGATCGGTGACGCCGAGATCGAACAAGCGATCCAGGTGGCCAAGCCCGGCGTGCCCGTGATCACGCCGCCGATGGCTGGTATGCGCGGCCTGAACGCTTTTGGGGTGAAGCGCATCAGCATTCTAACCCCATACACCGTCGAGACCAGCCGGCCGATGGCGGCCTATTTCGCCGCGCAGGGCTTCGACATCCAGAGCTTCACTTGCCTCGGCTTCGAGGATGACCGCGAGATGGCCCGCATCAGGCCGGCGTCCCTCGTCGAGATGGCGCGCAAGGTCACGCATCCACAGGCCGATGCGCTGTTCGTCTCCTGCACCGCGCTGCGCGCCGCGCTCGCGGTGCCGGGTATGGAAGAGGCGATCGGGCGTCCGGTCGTCACCAGCAACCAGGCGAGCGCCTGGAACTGCCTGCGGCTCTGCGGCGACGAGACGCCGCGACCTGAGTTCGGCCGCTTGTGGACCAAGCCGCTGGCCCAGTGATCGTAATGCCCGTGATCGAGATGCCAGTTACGCTTCAGCATATTCGCGCCGCGCGCGAACGCATTGCCGGCAAGGTCGAGCGGACGGCTTGCGTGCTGTCGCAAAACCTGTCGGAGCGCGTGGGGCATCCTGTTCATCTCAAGCTTGAGCACCACCAGACCACCGGCGCCTTCAAGCTGCGCGGCGCCTCCAACGCGATTGCGGCATTGAGCCCGGACGAAAAATCGCGCGGCGTCGTCGCCGCCTCGACCGGGAATCACGGCCGCGCGCTGGCGCATGCGGCCAAGCTGAAAGGCATGCGCGCGGTGATCTGCATGTCGAAGCTGGTGCCGGAGAACAAGCTCGATGCCATCCGCCGCCTGGGCGCCGAAGTGCGCATCGTTGGCAACAGCCAGGACGACGCCCAGCAGCAGGTCGACAGGCTGGTGGCGAAGGAAGGGCTGGTCATGCTGCCGCCCTTTGACCATCCCGATATCGTCGCCGGGCAAGGCACGCTTGGGTTGGAGATCATGGAGCAGGTTCCGGACGCAGCATGCGTGCTGGTGCCGCTCTCCGGCGGCGGGCTCGCGGCCGGCGTCGCGGCGGCCGTCAAAGGCGTGAGCCCGGGCACCAAGGTCATCGGCATCTCGATGGCGGGGGGCGCGGCGATGAAAGCCAGCCTCGACGCAGGCCGGCCCGTGCAGGTCGAGGAACTGCCGACGCTGGCAGACTCGCTCGGCGGCGGCATCGGCCTCGACAACCAGCTGACCTTCGCCATGTGCCGCGACCTGCTCGACGACGTGGTCCTGCTTGCCGAGGACGAGATCGCCGCCGGCATTCGCCATGCCTATGAACAGGAACGCGAGATCGTCGAGGGCGCGGGCGCTGTCGGCATCGGCGCGCTGCTTGCCGGCAAGGTCAAAGTGAGCGGCCCGACTGTGCTCATCCTTTCCGGCCGCAACATCGACATGAGCCTGCACCGCCGCATCGTCTGCGGCGAGGCGGCCACAGCAACGGAGCGCGCCGTATGAACCGTATGACCATTCTGACCGAAGCAGAACTGCGCAAGATCGTGACGCTTGACCTCGATGCCGTCGCCTGCGTCGAGAACGCCTTTCGCGCCCTGGCCACGCTGCCGGTGGCGATGCCGCCAATCTTGAGGCTCGACATTCACGAGCATCGCGGCGAGGTCGACGTGAAGGCCGCCTATGTGCCGGGCATAGACGGCTTCGCCGTCAAGATCAGCTCCGGCTTCTTCGACAATCCGAAGCTCGGCCTGCCGAGCGGCGGCGGCATGATGGTGCTGCTCTCGGCCAAGACCGGCGTGGTCGAGGCGCTGCTGCTCGACAATGGCTATCTGACCGATGTCCGCACCGCCGCTGCCGGCGCCGTCGCGGCCAGGCATCTGTCGCGCGAGGACTCCAAGGTCGCGGCGATCTTCGGCGCCGGTCTGCAGGCCGGCTTGCAATTGGAAGCGCTGCGTCTGGTGCGGCCGATCGAGGAAGCGCGCATCTGGGCGCGCGATGCCGCCAGGGCCGAGGCAACCGCAGCCCGCCTGCGCGACAGGCTGGGCATCATGGTTCGCGCCGAACCGGATGCGGCGAACGCGGCAGCCGGCGCCGACATCATCGTCACCACCACGCCGTCGACCGAACCGCTGATCAAGCCCGGCTTCGTCTCTGCCGGCCAGCACATCACCGCTATGGGCTCGGATGCCGAGCACAAGAACGAGATCGCGCCGGCGATCCTGCGCATGGCCGATCTCTATGTCGCCGACAGCGCCAAGCAGACGCGGCGCCTTGGCGAACTCCATCACGCCATCGAGGCTGCGGTTTTCGCAGCCGACGCCGAGGTCACCGAACTCGGCCAGATCATTGCCGGCAGCAAGCCCGGCCGGCGCTCGGCAAGCGACATCACCGTCGCCGACCTCACCGGCACCGGCGTGCAGGATACCGCGATCGCCACGCTTGCGCGGGATCGCGCGCGGGCGGCGAACGCCGGAACGACTTTCGAGAGCTAGTACCGGCCGCAAGGCCCAACAAACGAGGACCAAGAACGATGCAGCCAAACCTGAAATTCTCGCGGAGCGAATTTGCCGATCGCCTCGCCAAGACGCGGAGGGCCATGGAGGCCAAGGGGGTCGATCTTTTGATCGTCAGCGATCCCTCCAACATGGCCTGGCTGACGGGGTATGACGGCTGGTCCTTCTACGTGCATCAGGCGGTCATCGTGCCGCCTACGGGCGAGCCGGTCTGGTATGGACGCGGCCAGGATGCCAACGGCGCCAAGCGCACCGCCTATCTCGCGCATGACAACATCATCGGCTACGCCGACCACTATGTGCAGTCGACCGAGCGGCACCCGATGGATTACCTTGCCAGCGTGCTGGCTGAACGCGGCTGGGACAAGCTCAGCATCGGCGTCGAGATGGACAACTACTGGTTCTCGGCGGCTGCCTTCGCAGCACTGCAAAAACACTTGCCCAACGCCCGCTTCGCCGACGCCACCGCGCTGGTGAACTGGCAGCGCGCGGTGAAGAGCCCGACCGAGATCGAATACATGCGCAACGCCGCCCGCATCGTCGAGGCGATGCACCAGCGCATTGTCGACAGAATAGAAGTCGGCATGCGCAAATGCGATCTCGTCGCCGAGATCTACGATGCCGGCACGCGCGGCGTCGCCGGGATCGGCGGCGACTATCCGGCGATCGTGCCGCTGCTGCCTTCGGGTGCCGATGCTTCCGCACCGCATCTCACCTGGGACGACAAGCCTATGAAGGCGAATGAAGGCACGTTCTTCGAGATCGCCGGCTGCTACAACCGCTATCATTGCCCGCTGTCGCGCACCGTCTTCCTCGGCAAGCCAACGCAGGCGTTCCTCGACGCCGAGAAGGCGACGCTGGAAGGCATGGAGGCGGGCTTGGCCGCCGCCAAGCCCGGCAACACCTGCGAGGACATCGCCAATGCCTTCTTCGCGGTCCTGAAGAAATACGGCATCGTCAAGGACAACCGCACCGGCTATCCGATCGGCATTTCCTATCCGCCGGACTGGGGCGAGCGCACGATGAGCCTGCGCCCCGGCGACCGCACCGAGCTCCAGCCCGGCATGACCTTCCATTTCATGACGGGGCTGTGGCTGGAGACGATGGGACTGGAGATCACCGAGTCGATCCTGATCACCGACACCGGCGTCGAATGCCTGGCCAATGTGCCGCGCAAGCTCTTCGTGAAGGACTGAACGATGTCAGCTCTGCGTCCATCGCCGGTCGCGCCGACCGTCGACTTCGAGCGCGACGGCGTCCAGCACGGCTTTTTGCGCCTGCCCTACAGCCGCGACGATTCCGCCTGGGGGTCGGTGATGATCCCGGTCTGCGTCGTGCGCAACGGCAAGGGCTCGACGGCGCTGCTGACCGGCGGCAATCACGGCGACGAGTATGAAGGGCCGTTGGCGCTCTACGAGCTCGCCCGCACGCTCGATCCGAAACAAGTCTCCGGCACGATCATCATCGTGCCGGCGATGAACTATCCGGCGTTCCGGGCCGGCACCCGCACCTCGCCGATCGACAAGGGCAATATGAACCGCTCTTTCCCCGGCCGCCCGGACGGCACGGTGACGGAGAAGATCGCCGACTATTTCCAGCGCGAGCTGCTGCCGCGCGCGGACCTCGTCTTCGACTTCCACTCGGGCGGCAAGACGCTGGATTTCGTGCCCTTCTGTGCCGCGCACACGCTGCCGGACAAGGCGCAAGAGAAAAAGGCCTTCGCCGCGGTCGGGGCCTTCTCGGCGCCGTTCTCGATGCGCATGACCGAGATCGACGCGGTCGGCATGTATGACACGGCGGCCGAGGAGATGGGCAAGGTCTTCGTCACCACCGAGCTCGGCGGCGGCGGGACATCGCGGGCCGAAACCGTGCGGATTGCCCGGCGCGGCATCCTCAACGTGCTTCGCCATGCCGGCATAGTGTCTGGTGCGATCGAGAAGGGCAGAACTCAGTGGCTCGACATGCCTTCGGCCGATTGCTTCGCCTTCGCCGAGGATGACGGCATGATCGAGACCATGGTCGATCTCGGCGAACCGGTGGAGGACGGCCAGGTGGTCGCGCGCATCCATCCGCTCGGCCGCACCGGCCAGGCACCGCAGGAGATCAGGGCCCGGATGTCGGGGCTGCTGGCCGCGCGTCACTTCCCGGGCCTGGTCAAGGCGGGCGATTGCGTCTCGGTGCTGGCCGTGGCCGTCGGATAGTTACTGCACCACCCGCTTCTCGAGCTTGCGAGCGAGCGTGCGCCGGTGCAGGCCGAGGCGGCGCGCGGTTTCGGAGATGTTGAAGCCGGTCTCGACCAGCGTCTCGTGGATGCGCTCCCATTCCAGGTTCTTGATCGAGGTGGGACGGCTGGTGAGCGGCACCGACACATCTCCCTCGTCGCGGCCGAAGGCGGCTTCGATGTCATCGGTGTTGGCGGGCTTGGCCAGATAGTGACAGGCGCCGAGCTTGATCGCCTCGACCGCCGTGGCGATGCTGGCAAACCCCGTCAATACCACGATCCGCATCGACGGGTCGCGTGCGCTCAGCAGCTTGACGCATTCGAGACCCGATCCCGCTCCGAGCTTGAGGTCGACGACGGCATAGGCCGGAACGGCCTTTTCCAGCGCGGCCTTCACGGCGTCGCGGTCATGGCAGACCGCGACGTGGTAGTCGCGCTTCTCAAACGAGCGTTTGAGCGTGCGCGCGAAAGTCGCGTCGTCCTCGACAATGAACAAGGATCGATCAGGTTTCACGATCGTCTCCATGGGTCAGCGCCGCCAGAGGCAGCGAAAGGGTAACGCAGGCGCCCTCCTCCATGTTGCGCGCTGAAACGTCGCCGCCGAGCTTGCGCACGACATTGAACACCAGGAAGAGGCCAAGGCCGCCGCCCGGACGCCCCTTGCTCGACATATAGGGCTGGCCGAGCCCGGCCAGAATATCCTTGTCGAAACCCGGTCCGCGATCCTTGACGGTGAACACCAGCTTCTCATCCTGCCGCTCGGCAGCGATGCCGACCCAATCGTGCGATGCTTCCAGCGCATTGTCGAGCACATTGAAGATCACTTGCCGCAGCGCCGTGTCGGACACGATCGGCTCGTCCGGCTCGAAACCGTTGCTGAAGTCCAGCCTGGAAGGCTGGCGGCTGACACGCCACTCCCGAACGAGATCGTCGAGGAAGTGACGGATCGTGGTGCGGATCGTGCCCTCGCCCCGTGCCTGGCCGGAGGACATGAGGATGCCCGTGACGATGCTTTTGCAGCGCTCGATCTGCGCCTGCATCTCGGCCACGTCCTCGGCAAGCTCGCGGTTGCGCTTGATGCCCTGCATCTGGCGCCAGTCGGACAGGATGACCGATATGGTCGAGAGCGGCGTGCCGAGCTCATGCGCGGCGCCGGAGGCGAGCAGGCCCATGCGCACGATGTGGTCTTCCTCAGCCGAACGCTGGCGCAGGTCGGCGAGATAGGCATCGCGTTCGCGCAGGTTGCGGTTGATGCGCGTCATGAAGATCACGATCAGGCCGGCCGCCAGCACGAAGCAGATGAACATGCCGCGCAGATGCAGCGCCAGGAGGTCGCTGCCGCCGTGATGCGAAAGCGCGATCGGCTGGAAGACGAAGATGAGGAAGACGAAGCAGGCCGAGGCGGCCACGACCAGGATCCAGGTCGACCATGGCGCCAGCAGCGCGGCGCCGAGCGTGATCTGCAGCAGATAGAGCGACACGAACGGGTTCGAGGCGCCGCCGCTCAGATAGAGCTGCGTGGTCAGCGCCGCCATGTCGAAAATCAGCGCGACGAAAAGCTGGCCGTTGGAGATGCGGCGATTGCCGCGCAGGGCGAGCAGGCTGAAGATGTTCAACGCGACGAGGAACAGCACCACGCCAGCCATCCCGGTAAGCGGCAGCGGGATGGCGAACCAGTATTGCGTCACCAGAATGGTCAGCACCTGCCCCGCCACCGCCAGCCAACGCAAGTGGATGAGAAGCAGCAGGTTCTTCCTGTTCGTCACGTCGGCGTTCGAGGCGGCGCCTCCGTGGCCGGCAAGAGGAGCCGCTGGGAACGCCTTCCCGTGATGAAGCCGCGCGATCGAGATGTTCATCTTGCCGCGTCCCGCTTCCGACGCCGGGCAAAAATCGGCCTGGCGATGACGATCGCCAGCATCGCTGCCAGGGCGAACCAGGTCAGAGCATAGACAAGGTGGCTGTTGCGGAAGGTGACGACAGTCAGGCCGCCGCGCGGCCAACTGTCCGCGCCGGATGCCCCGGCGTCGATGAAATAGGGCGCGACATCGGTCAGGCCGCGCGCCTTGGCGATTGCCGCGACGTCGCGCGAATACCAGCGGTTGGCAGCCGGATCGTTGCTGCGCAGGAAGCCGCCGCCGGGTTCGCTGATGCGC
>NZ_RZRY01000380.1:0-6164 GCF_003998035.1 Mesorhizobium sp. M2A.F.Ca.ET.039.01.1.1
GCCAGGTCCACGGCGTTGACGAGCTCGCGGACGTTGCCGGGCCAGCCATGACGGATCAGCGCCAGCCGCGCCGCGGGCGATAGTTTTGCCGGCCGCCCGGCCAAGCGTGCGCGCTCGCCGACCAGCCGTTCCAGCAGCCATTCGAAATCGGTGCGCTCGCGCAGCGCCGGCAGTGTCAGCGAGGCGGCGTTCAGCCGGTAGAACAGATCCTCGCGGAAACGGCCCTCGGCAACCAGTCGGCGCAAGTCATGGTGCGAGGCGGAGATGATCTTGATGTCGACAGGCCGAGGTGCTGTGCCGCCAACCGGGATCAGTTCGCGCTCGGCGATCACCCGCAGCAGGCGCGATTGCAGCGCGTAGGGCATGTCGCCGATCTCGTCGAGGAAAAGCGTGCCGCCGTCGGCGCTCTCGATCAGCCCCTTGCGTCCCTTGGCCGTGGCGCCGGTAAAGGCGCCGGCGGCGTGCCCGAACAGCTCGCTCTCGATCAGATGTTCGGGAATGGCCGCGCAATTGATGGCCACGAACGGGCCGGAACGCCCGGAGCTGTCATGGAGCGCGCGGGCGAGATGTTCCTTGCCGGAACCGGTCTCTCCATGGATCAGGATCGGGATGGTGGTGCGCGCCAGCTTGGCGGCCCGCGCCTGCATGGCCGCCATGGCCGGATCGCCGCCGGAAAGCTCTGCGATCGGTTTCGGCAGCGCCTCGGCGGGAGCGCGGCGTCCGCTCGACGGCTGCGGCTCGATGGCATGCGCGAACAGCGCGCTGCCGTTGCGGCCGAACACCAGCCGCTCCTCGGTCGGGCGCCCGCGCGTCAAGTTCGGCAAGTCATCGATATCCATGTCGAGGTAACGCGAGATCGGCTGACCGATCGGCGAGGAGAGCCTCCAGTCGACGCCTCCGGCCTGCGCCAGAAGCAGCGCCCCGCCGCGCGTGGTGCCGAGGATGCGGCCCGAGGCATCGAGCGCGATGGCTGCTTCCGGATCGACATCGAGGAATTCGGGCGAGCGCGAGAAGCGCAGCACCCATTCCGAATGCATCTGCGCCATCAAATTGGCGAGCTCGATGCGCCGGGCAGACGCCGTCACCAGGTGAAGGGCAAGGTTCTGGCTGACTTTCGGCTGCGGCGAGCGCAACAGCGATATGTCGAGGACGGCGGTCAGTTCGCCCTTGGTGTCGAAGATCGGCGCGGCGGTGCAGGAGAGCGGCGTGTGGGTGGTATCGAAATGGTCGGTCTGGTGAATTGTCATCGCCTCGCCGGTGACGATGCAGGAGCCGACGCCGCAGGTTCCAGTGCGGCTTTCGGACCATTCGGACCCGAGATAGAGACCGGCCGTGCGCAACTGGTCCATGAACAGCGGGTCGCCGAGGAAGTCGACGGTGACACCTTTCGCGTCGGCCAGCAGCAGGACGTAGTTCTGGCCGGCCACCTGCTTGAACAATGTCTCCAGCCCGCTGCGGGCAATGGCGATCAGTCTTTCGGACTGCTCGCGATGCTCGCGCAACTGGGTATCGGGCACGATGTAGGCTTCCGTCGGACGTGCCGGGTCGAGCCGATGCGTATCGATGCAGCGCAGCCAGGACTGCACCACGATATCGTCGCGGACCGAACGCGCGCCAGACAGCACCTGTTCGATCTCGCGGATATGCTCCCGTTCGCCAGCCATGCGTCCTCCTCGCAGCCAACGTCACATCATAGTGCATGTCGTGCCCCCAAACCGCTCCACCCTTGCGGGCGACATGCATCGGCACATACTGGTGCCTCGGCGGCGGGCGCTCAACTGTACTATGGTAGCGCGAAACAGCGCCTTTTCTCACAGGCGGGTGAATTCGCGCCGGACCCCATTGACGAGCCCGCGTTTTCGCCCTTATTGTCCGCGCCCATGAAAACGGCACTCATTCTCGTAGGCTGGCGCGTGGGCAAGGCGGTGTAACCGCCGGGCGAAAACCTCCCATGCGCACCACACAGGCTCCCTCGGGGGCCTTTTTTATTGCCTCTAATCCAACTAAACGACCAGCAATCGCCAGATGGCGAAACAGTACGGGACCAGACCGATGAGCAACGGACAGAACGAGCGGCGCGAAATGACGGGTGCCGAAATGGTGGTGCAGGCGCTGAAGGACAATGGCGTCAAGCACGTCTTCGGCTATCCGGGCGGCGCGGTCCTTCCGATTTACGATGAAATTTTTCAACAAGACGATGTCGAGCACATCCTGGTCCGGCACGAGCAGGGCGCAGGCCATGCGGCCGAAGGCTATGCGCGCTCGACCGGTAAGGCCGGCGTGCTCCTGGTGACGTCCGGCCCCGGCGCCACCAATGCGGTGACGCCGCTGCAGGACGCGCTGATGGATTCCATCCCGCTGGTCTGCCTCACCGGCCAGGTGCCGACCTCGCTGATCGGCTCCGACGCCTTCCAGGAATGCGACACGGTGGGCATCACGCGGCCCTGCACCAAGCACAACTGGCTGGTGAAGGACGTCAACGATCTAGCCGCCACCATCCATGAAGCCTTCCATGTCGCGACGACAGGCCGGCCCGGCCCGGTCGTGGTCGACATCCCGAAGGACGTGCAGTTCGCCAAGGGCATCTACGTGCCGCCGCAGACGGCGCCGCGCACCAGCTACCAGCCGAAAGTCCAGGGCGACCTGGAAAAGGTGAAGGCTGCCGTCGAGCTGATGGCCGGCGCGAAGAAGCCGATCATCTATTCGGGCGGCGGCGTCATCAATTCCGGCCCGGAGGCGAGCCATCTGCTGCGCGAGTTGGTCGACCTCACCGGCTTCCCGATCACTTCGACACTGATGGGGCTCGGCGCCTATCCGGCATCGGGCAAGAACTGGGTCGGCATGCTCGGCATGCACGGCACCTACGAAGCCAATATGGCGATGCATGATTGCGACGTGATGGTCTGCATCGGCGCGCGCTTCGACGACCGCATCACCGGCCGACTGAACGCGTTCTCGCCGAACTCGAAGAAGATCCACATCGATATCGATCCGTCCTCGATCAACAAGAACGTCCACACTGACGTGCCGATCATCGGCGATGTCGGCCGTGTGTTGGAGGATCTGGTGCGGCTGTGGCGGGCGACCGCCAAGACCGACAAGAAGGCGCTCTATCCGTGGTGGGAGCAGATCGCGAAATGGCGCGCGCGGGATTCGCTGGCCTACAAGATGAACAGCGACGTCATCATGCCGCAATATGCGATCCAGCGGCTCTATGCGCTGACCAAGGACATGGACACCTACATCACCACCGAGGTCGGCCAGCACCAGATGTGGGCGGCGCAGCATTATCATTTCGACAAGCCGAACCGCTGGATGACGTCGGGCGGCCTGGGCACAATGGGCTACGGCCTGCCGGCCGCGCTCGGCGTGCAGATCGCGCATCCGGATGCACTGGTCATCGACATCGCGGGCGACGCCTCGGTGCAGATGACCATGCAGGAGATGAGCTCGGCGGTGCAGTATGAGGCGCCGATCAAGATCTTCATCCTGAACAACCAGTATATGGGCATGGTGCGCCAGTGGCAGCAGCTCTTACACGGCAACCGGCTGTCGCATTCCTACACCGAGGCGATGCCGGACTTCGTCAAGCTGGCGGAGGCCTATGGCGGACACGGCATTCGTTGCGACAAGCCGGACGAGCTCGACGACGCGATCCGCGAGATGATCTCGGTGAAGAAGCCGGTTCTGTTCGACTGCCGCGTGGCGACCTTGGCCAACTGCTTCCCGATGATCCCTTCGGGCAAGGCGCATAACGAGATGCTTCTGCCGGACGAGGCGACCGACGAGGCAGTGGCCAACGCCATCGACGCCAAGGGCAGGGAACTGGTTTAGAGCATGATGCCGAAAAGTGAGAAGCGGTTTTCGGGCAACATCATGCTCCATCCATAACACTAGCCACAAAGGCGGGGCTGTCGCGAGAAAGCCGTGCGCAAACTGAGAATTAGCTCAAAAGTCTAAAATAGAGATTCATGTCATGAACGCACAGCTCCAGCCGACCGGTTCGGCTTATTTCATCGCCAAGGAAACCGAGAAGCCGGAAACCCATACGCTTTCCGTGCTGGTCGACAACGAACCGGGCGTTCTCGCCCGCGTCATCGGCCTTTTCTCGGGCCGCGGCTACAACATCGAAAGCCTTACCGTTTCCGAGACCGAGCACGAGAAGCATCTGTCGCGCATCACCATCGTGACGCGCGGCACGCCGCATGTGATGGAGCAGATCAAGCATCAGCTCGAGCGCATCGTGCCGGTGCACCGGGTGGTGGACCTGACCGTGCGCTCGCATGAGCTGGGACAGGAGCGGCCGCTGGAGCGCGAACTCGCGCTGGTCAAGGTCGCCGGCACGGGCGACGCCCGCGTCGAGGCGCTTCGGCTTGCGGACGCCTTCCGCGCCTCGGTCATCGACGCCAACACCGAGCATTTCATCTTCGAGATCACCGGCAAGGGCTCCAAGCTCGACCAGTTCATCGCCATCATGAAGCCGCTTGGCCTGGTCGAGATCTGCCGCACCGGCGTTGCGGCGATGAACCGCGGCCCGCAGGGGATGTGAGCAAGGCAGACATCGCTCGCACCCCTTCAATCGTTTCTCTGGCCCGGCAGTCGTCCATCTTGGCGGCCTTTCGGATCGGTGGACAGCCCGGTCGGATCCCCTGTTACCCGGCTGCCTAACCATTGTGCAGTGCACATTAAATCTTCGTAATGCCGCGTTTTGGCCCTTTTCCGCCAAAGCCTTGTCCTATCTATTCGGCGAAAATTGCGGCAAGGCGCCGTGGATCGGGCTAGGATAGACCACCTGGTCCGGCGTGTCGGGTCAGAGGGCATATTGTCGATGCGCGGAAAAATTGCCTTTGCAGTTGTTGCGGTCGCCTGCCTGGCGGGGGCCGGGCTCTACTATTCGCCCACGATGCTGGCCCCCACAATGCTGGCCAGGGTCCAGCAGCTGATTTCGGGCAAGCAGGCTGACGCGAGCGACAAGACGGCGAGCGGCGACAAGACGGCCGGCGCCCCGGACAATGCGAAAGGCGACAATGCGAAAGGCGGCGGTCCACGTTCGGCCTCGATCGTCTCCGCCGTCGCGACCACCGCCGATTTCCCGATCCGGCGCTATGCCATCGGCTTCGTCTCGTCACCGGAGGTGGTCAACATCAATGCCCGTGTTTCCAGCCAGATCGTGTCGATCGCGGTCAAGGACGGGCAGATGGTCAAGGCCGGCGATCTGCTCATTTCGCTCGATGACCGCGCGCTGAAGGCGCAACTGGCCAAGGATCAGGCGACGCTCGCCAAGGACCAGGCGATGCTGGTGAGCGCCCAGGCCGACCTGCAGCGTGCCAAGGATCTTGTCGCCAAGCAGGCCGGCACGCAGCAGACCTACGACCAGGCGCTGGCGGCGCAGAAAGCCGCGGCCGCGACCATCGATGCCGACAAGGCGACGATCGACGCCGATACCGTGCAATTGAGCTA
The DNA here is from genome assembly GCF_003998035.1 of Mesorhizobium sp. M2A.F.Ca.ET.039.01.1.1. Classification (NCBI taxonomy): domain Bacteria; kingdom Pseudomonadati; phylum Pseudomonadota; class Alphaproteobacteria; order Hyphomicrobiales; family Phyllobacteriaceae; genus Mesorhizobium; species Mesorhizobium sp. M2A.F.Ca.ET.039.01.1.1. The sequence goes on from NZ_RZRY01000380.1 coordinate 5,461, forward strand.
CGCGACCATCACGGCGCCGATCTCGGGCCGGCTCGGCGCCGTCAACGTGTCGGTCGGCGATCTCGTCACCACCAGCAATGGCAGCTCAAGCAGTTCGACGCCGCTGGTCACCATCACGCAGATGGACCCGCTGCAGGTGAATTTCACGCTGCCGGAAAGCAACCTCGCCCTTTTGCACAAGGCGCTCGCCGACCCGCAGCAAGGCAACGTGATGCTGACCAAGGACGGTGACCCCACGCCCATCGGCAAGGGCACGCTCGACTTCGTCGATTCCAGCGTCGATACCGCTTCCGGCACCATCGCCACGCGGGCCAGCATACCCAACCCGGATCTTTCGCTGTGGCCGGGGCAATATGTGAATGTGGTGCTCGATGCCGGCACGATGCCGCACATGACCTCGGTGCCGACGGTCGCGGTGCAGCCCAGCCAGAAGGGCCCCTTCGTCTATGTGGTCAAGCCGGACAACACGGTGGAGATGCGGCCAGTGCAGGTGGCGCTGACGGAGGGGCAGAACAGCGCCATCAGCGATGGTCTGAAGAGCGGCGAGAAAGTCGTCGTCGAGGGCCAGACACGGTTGAAGAACGGCGCGGCGGTACATGAAGGCAAGGCGGCCGGATCCGGTGACCAGGCGTCACCGAAAGTCGCTGAGGCCGACAAGGCGGGCGGAGCTGCCCAATGATCTCCGAATTCTGCATTCGCAGGCC